>NZ_JCACVY010000004.1:0-95937 GCF_058833935.1 Roseomonas sp. TS2
CAGCCCGGCCCCGCCGAGGTGGCCAGCGCCGCCATGCCGCAGCCCGAGGCGCCGGCCGCCGAGCTGGCGCCCCTCCTGGCGCAGGACCGCGGCCAGGTGCTGGAGATGGTCCGCTACCGCATCGACCCCGCCGACCGGGCCGCCTTCCTCGCCGCCATGGCCGATCTGCGCCGCGCCCGGCTGCGCAGCGGGGCGCTCTCCTGGCGGCTCTACGAGGATGTCGCGCACCCCGAGTTGTGGGTGGAGGTGTGGTCGGTGGGCAGCTGGACGGAACATCTGCGCGAGAATGACCGCCTGCAGCCGGCCGACCATGCCGCCATCGCTCGCGCCGCGGTTCTGCACCGGGGTGAAACCGGCCCCGAGAGCGCGCGCTATATCCACCAGTCCCTCTAGAATTGGCGGGAGGCGGGGCTGACAGCCGCCCCCGGCAACCCCACACAAGCTTCAGCGTTACCCGCGCCGAACAGGAGAACCAAACCATGAGCCTGCGCGCCACCCGCAATGATCTGGGCGAGAACGCCAAGAAGGTGTCCGTGAACGTGCTGAACGGCACGCTGGTCGACACCATCGACCTGACCAACTGCGTGCGCATGGCGCACTGGACCCTGCGCGGCTCCAACTTTATTGGCCTGCACACCATGCTGGAGGGCTTCTACAACGAGCTCTTCGCCACCGCCGACGAGGTGGCCGAGCGCCTGGTGCAGATCGGCGGCACGCCGGACGGCACCAGCCAGCTGGTGGGCGAGAAGACCCGCCTGCCGGCCTACCCGCAGCACACCACGGCCAGCATGGAGCATGTGAAGGAGCTGGCCGACCGCTTCGCCAACCTCGCCAAGTCCGTGCGCGAGGGGATCGACGCCACCGATGAGGCGGGCGATGCCGACACGGCCGACCTGCTGACCGGCCTGTCCCGCGACCTGGACAAGAAGCTGTGGATGCTGGAAGCGCATCTCGACAAGTAAGCACCTGAAACGCCAGGGGGCCGCCGCGCCCCCTGGCTGCCTCCCTGGCTGCCCCGCCCAGCCTGCCCGGCGCGGGGCCAGCCGGCCGCCCCGGCCCGGCAAAACGGAACAGAGGGTTGCGGCCGACCCCCTCCCTTGGCTAGTTTGCCGGCTGAGGGTGTGAACAAGACATGAACGATCTCTTCGGCGGCCGTGGCCCCAAGGCAGCGGCAGGGGCTTCCTATTCGGCCAAGGACATCGAGGTGCTGGAGGGGCTGGAGCCCGTCCGCCGGCGCCCCGGCATGTATATCGGCGGCACCGACGAGAACGCGCTGCACCATCTGGCAGCCGAGGTGCTCGACAACGCCATGGACGAGGCAGTGGCCGGCCATGCCGACCGCATCGAGGTGACGCTGGAGCGGGACAACTGGCTCACCATCCGTGACAACGGGCGCGGCATCCCGACCGACCCGCACCCGAAATTCCCCAAGCTCTCGGCGCTGGAGGTGATCCTCACCACCCTGCATTCGGGCGGCAAGTTCTCCGGCAAGGCCTATGACACCTCGGGCGGCCTGCACGGCGTCGGCTCCTCGGTGGTCAATGCCCTGGCGGAGCGGCTGGAGGTGGAGGTGGCGCGCGACCGCACGCTGTTCACCCAGGCCTATGCGCGTGGCAAGCCGCTCACCAAGCTGAAGAACGCCGGCGCCGTGCACAACCGGCGCGGCACCACCATCCGCTTCAAGCCGGACCCGGAGATCTTCGGACAGCAGCTCTTCCAGGCGTCGCGGCTGTTCCGGCTCTGCCGCTCCAAGGCCTACCTGTTCCGCGGTGTCGAGATCCGCTGGGCCTGCGACCCGTCCCTGGTGAAGGACGACACGCCGTCCCAGGCCACGCTGCACTTCCCCGGCGGCCTGTCGGACTTCCTGGCCGCGGCGCTGGAGGGGCGCAGCCCGGTCATCCCCGCCCCCTGGGCCGGCGAGGCCACCTTCCCCCAGGGCGCCGGCCGCGCCGAATGGGCGGTGAGCTGGCTGGAGCAGGGCGAAGGCTTCCTGCACACCTATGCCAACACCATCCCGACGCCGCTGGGCGGCACGCACGAGGCCGGGCTGCGCAACGCGCTGGTGAAGGGCCTGCGCGCCTATGGCGAGCTGAAGAAGGAGAAGCGCGCCGCCAGCATCACCGCCGAGGATCTGTTCGGCGGGCTGGCGGGCATGCTCTCGGTCTTCGTGCGCGAGCCGCAGTTCCAGGGCCAGACCAAGGACAGGCTGACCAGCCCCGAGGCCGCCCGCCTCGTCGAGCAGGGGCTGCGGGACCATTTCGACCACTGGCTGGCGGGCGACCCCGCCACCGCCGGCAACCTCCTCACCTGGGCGATCGAGCGCGCCGAGGACCGCATCCGCCGGCGCGAGCAGAAGGACACGCCGCGCAAGAGCGCCACGCGCCGCCTGCGCCTGCCCGGCAAGCTGGCCGACTGCGCGCGCGAGGCCGCCGAGGGCACCGAGCTGTTCCTGGTGGAGGGCGATTCCGCCGGCGGCTCCGCCAAGCAGGCGCGCGACCGCGAGACCCAGGCCGTGCTGCCGCTGCGCGGCAAGATCCTGAACGTGGCCTCCGCCAGCGCCGACAAGCTGCGGCAGAACCAGGAGCTGAAGGACCTCATCGAGGCACTCGGCTGCGGCGCAGGCGAGAAGTTCGACATCGCCCGGCTGCGCTACGGCCGCGTCGTCATCATGACCGATGCCGATGTGGACGGCGCGCACATCGCGGCCCTGCTGATGACCTTCTTCTACAAGGAGCTGCCGGAGCTGGTGCGGCAGGGCCGCGTCTACCTGGCGCAGCCGCCGCTCTACCGCCTCGCCACCGCCGGCAAGACCGTCTACGCGATGGACGATGCCGAGCGCGAGAAGCTGCTGAAGAAGGCCTTCAAGCCCAACCAGAAGGTGGAGGTCAGCCGCTTCAAGGGCCTGGGCGAGATGCCGCCCGCCTCGCTGAAGGAGACCACCATGGACCCGCGCAAGCGCACCCTGCTGCGCGTGGTGCTGCCGCCCGAGGAACGCGCCGCCACCTCCGAGCTGATCGAGGCGCTGATGGGCCGCAAGCCGGAATTGCGCTTCCGCTTCATCCAGGAGAACGCGGCCCGGCTGGAACTGGAGGCGGTGGACGCCTGATATAAGCGCGCACCAAACGGGAGACTCCGGCGCCATTCAGTAGACTGGCGCTCTCCTAACCCGTTGCTTTCATTGACAAAGGGCGCGGAATCCTCGCGCCCTTTTTGCTTGCCGAAACGCGGCGAGACCCTGCGCAAGCAGAGTCACCCGGCGCTGGCCTTCCGCCCAAGGAAAACGACAGGTTTCACCCTGCGCGTGCTGCAACCGGCGCCAGAGTCTCCCGTTTACCTTGCGTTATGGGAAGCAGCTCTGAACCCGGCGCCGTGATCGCCAATGAACTCGACGCCCTGCTCGCCAGCGTCCCCCCGCTGTTCGCCGAGGGCATCTCGACGTTTGCTTATGAAGTGGTCGAGCTCGAGATGGAGCAACTGGCTGCAGCGCGGGCGAAGGCGACGGCGTGGCTTGAGAAGGCACGTATCCGCAACGACGGTAACGATGTGGCATGCATTGCGGCGATTGCGGTCCTGGATGCCCGACAGGCACGAGTTATGGAGGGGCTCCGCACCCTATTGCGGCTGCAAGCGTACCTCGAGCGCAGGCGCGACCACATTGTGCCGCCATCGTCGGTGTCGCCCAAGAGCAAGCCTGACAGCAAGAACAGCCGCGTGCGAGATCGGGTCGCCGCCATCCTTGCAGAAGGCGGCCCGACACACCGGACGGAGCTCCTCAAGGTCGTACTGGCGGACGGTCTCCTGGGTGCGGAGCAACGCCCCATGAATCGACTGGCATCAATTCTGGCCAGCAATGGCCACCTATTCGGCTCCGACTCCAGGGGGACATACTTCCTGTTGAGCCCCGAGCCCGAGGAACAGACCCGGTCGCCTAGTCGTACCGGTCTGTCAGCGGGACGCCGCCCGGCGTTTCCCACGTCGCAACCGGAGCAAGGAGATGATGGCCATGCGAGCGCGTGCGCCGTTTATAATACCTAAGGCGGGCCTTCCCGCCTGAAATCCAGACTGTAGCCGCAGACTGAACGCAAGAAGGCACCCCTACCTGGATCTGACCATCCAGGTAGGGGCACCTCTTGTCTTAGCGCCTAGTCGCACCGTCATCAGAACGTGGCCAGGATCCCTTGGGTTGCACAGATGGCACCGGCAACCCGGTTCCTGAGGTTCTCCGGACAACCTGACGCGCCACCTCAATCATGTGGTGACTGCACCTCGTCCCATCTTCGCTGCCGCAGCCCGGCCCGCTACTCGCGCCAGTACGCCCAGGCGAGCCACAACAGCCCGGCTATTCCGCCCGCCGTCGCCGCCGACCCGGCCACCGTGAACACCACCACGGTCGCGGCCTGCCCCACGGTGGCGCCCGGATCCACGATGCCGTCCAGCCAGCCAGCAGGCATTGGCTCACCGCCGAAGACCAGAATCGCAGCGGCTAGCGCTGACACAGCCGCCATCTTCAGTGTGTAGGTTGCCAGCCCCATCGGTCGCTCCCTTGCCCCTGGCATCGAAACGTCCGGGCAGCATAGGAGGTTCATTGCCGCTTGCCAGGGCTCATGGCACCGGGGCTAGGCTCGGTCCGCAGGAGGACCGCCCATGCCGCCCTACCCAAGTGACCCAGCCATCCAAGCCGAGGCCCGGCGCCTCGCCTCCGAAGACCTGGACCGTGACCTTGGCGCCGTCGCCGAGATGCTGGCCGAGCGTGGCCATCATGGTCCCGATGGCAGGCCATACGCCGCACGCACCGTGGCCAACTTGCTCGACGAGGAACTCGTCCATAGGCGCGAGGACCGACAGCGGGCGCTCAGGGCCGAGGCAGGTGCCGACTTCAACCGCTGGCTTGCCCAGCATGGCCAGGGGTTCGTCGCGGGTGGTGCGGATGCCTTCCTTCAGAAGGCAGCCTCGCCCGAGCGCTGATTTCCTGACCTCCGACGAGGCCCTTGTCTGGCGGCGTGACCATCCCGTCCTGCACGATCTCGTCGCCGGTCGACTGGTCCGCCTGCCAGGTACGAAGCAGGCCGAGCTCCGGGAGGTCCCGGCCACCCTCGCCGCCGCGGTGTGGATGGTGGCGAGCCACCTCACGGCGAGCCGTCGGTGGGTGGCGAGGCCAAAGGACGAGTTTGGCGCCGTGCCACTCGGCGTGGCGGCGAAGGACTGTAGCGGTCTCACGCAGTTGCTGCGGTTGCCGGAGGCGATCTGGCCCGGCTGCACCGCTCCAACCCCGTTATGGCGCCGTTCGAGGTAGGCTTCCCGGGCGCCAGCTTGCTACGGGACAGCGGACGCTTTGCCGCTGTGGAAGTTCACCGCCGCTAACGAGTCGAGACGCTTGCGCCTTCGGCTCCGATGACGAGGGTCACACCCTCAATCAAGCGAGTACATCGTCATCGTATCCCTAGCGGACGCCTTCACCTCCAAGCTTAACCTCGAGCTCGCCACGAAGGAACGAATGACCCGCTTGGCAAACTCCTCATCCTCGAAGCCGTCCCGATAGAGCGCGCCAATCGCGGTCACGGCCATGATGGACTTCGCAGAGGGGCGGGAGACGCCGACGTCTGACATGCGCCATTCAAAGCTTGTCTGCGAGCCGTCTATCGCCGCCTGCAAAGTGGCGTCGTCACCATCCCGCTGCACCACGAAGATCTCGCTCCAAAACTCGTTCGCAGCGGCGAAGGCCCGAGGATACTTGTCCTCGCCCTTCATGAGGGACCCAATCACGTCCAGCATCTACACCTTCCAACGGCTCAGCCCAAGCAATGGAGATGGGGGGCAGCTTTGGCGCTTTCAATGAACACGTGCGCGACGGGCAAGTCTTCACATGGTCCAGTCTGGGCCACCTTCTGCTTCCGGAGGGTACGACCTCGTACTCGGCTCGTGCTCCTCGCTCGCGCCTCTTCAACAGCGTGGGGCAGTGAACCCAGGCATCGGTGACCGATGCGTGCGGTGCGGCCTATCCGGGCGCCGGATCCGCCCGGTTCCCCCTCGACACAATGAGCATGTCGGCATCCGGCAGTGGCCTCTGGAGTTGCTGGGCGACATCCCAGGGCGCCATCCACCTCAAGGCGATGCCGGTGATGCTGACGACACCGGACGAGATAGACACTTGGCTGCAGGCGCCGTGGGGGATCGCCCGCGAGCTGCAGCGACCATTGCCGGACAACGACATGCTCATCGTGAGCAAGGGTAACCGCAAGGATCCGGCCTAGCCTGGCGCGACCTGATTGGCGGGTCGTCTGGCTGGCAAGCGGCGACTGCACCTCCACACCACCCCTCGGTCATCCACGGATTCCGATTCGGCCCGGCTCTCAGGCGAACGCACCTTGAAGGTAGCAGTCAACGCGGCAGGAACAGGCCCTTGATGCAGGCGGAATTGCAGACGGCAATCTGGGTATGGGTCTTCAAGTAAAAGCCTCCGTCCGGGTAGACGGGCTCGCCTTCGGTGAGGAGACCGCGGACGGTGTCGAACGGGCCCGGCTTCTCGCTTCCGGCAGGCAGATCGTAATCCTCCTCCAAGATGGCATGGAGGCGGCGGATCACGGCGCAGTCCAGGTTGCGGAGCAGCTTGTCGTTGGTCGTGCTGCCCCTGACATCCCTATTACGAGGCAGCGCCTGCCCGCTCTTCTCCCGCGTGGCCACCAGACTGTCATAGGCGTTTCTCAGGAGATTGAGGTTCTCGCGGACCAGAAGGTCCAAGCAGTTGCCCAGGTCGATGACGGCACCCAGAACAAAGGGCTTCTTGTAATCGCCACGGGCGACCTTGTCCTCGGCCCACTCCAGTGCGCGTCCGGGATCGCCCTCCCAGAAGTAAACACCGGGGCCGAGCCAATCATAATCTTTCTCACTCCGCAGCAGGTTCACCTCACCTGCAAGGGCCTTCCTGCCCACCTTCTCATCGCAGTCGTGGTAGCCCAATACGAAGGAAGTGGCGTAGCGACTCAACTACGAGCTGCGGTTGGCTTCTTCGACGGCTTCTTCGGCGCCGGGCCACCGTATTCGGGGGCAAGACGACCATCGGCCGTCCGGATGCCCTCGCGGACCAGCGCTTCACGGGCAACGGCACGGGTGGTCGTGTTCACCTCGGTGTACCGCCTCGCCATGATCTCGAAGGTCTTGCGCTGGGCTTCCGTCATCTACCGCTCCTGTTGCCGGATAACCTAGTGCGCCCCAAGGCTTGAAACGACATCCGCGAGGCTTCCCCCGCAGCCCCACTCCGGGCGCAGGCGGTAACGGGCGTGCAAGGTATAGGACTGATTCAGCGGTGTCTCGCGCCATCCCAGGCGCCAGAGTCGCCCATCACTGTCCAATGTAGCCTTGATACCTCGCCCTCCAAGGCATAGGGTTCCGACATGTCGAAGGAACCCACCCTCCGCGCCGTCGCCCGACCTTCCCCGGACTTCACGGACCGGGCCTACTGGGCCGGGACCATCAAGATGGCGCTCAGCCGTTTCTTCGTCCTCCAGGTGCTGCACGACGGCCCGGCGCACGGCTACGACATCGCCCGTGCCGTCGAGCGGACCACCAACGGCTGCTGCTCGCCCTCCGAGGGTGCCCTCTACCCGACGCTGCGCGAGTTCGAGCAGGGCGGCTACCTGACATCCGCTTCGGAAATCGTCTCCGGTCGCGAGCGCAAGGTCTACACGCTGACCGACAGGGGCCGCGACGCCTTCAAGGTCGGCCTGGAGGCATGGATGGACGCCACGGCGGCCCTGACCGAGACCGACCGCGCCGCTGCTGCCCGCGACCAGGCCAAGGGTGCCTGCCGATGCTGACCGTTGGCTTGCCCACATACATCGCCCACCGAGGCATACCCAAGGGGAACGTCAAATGACGTCTTGCTGCTCCGCCACGCCGCGCCCTCAGAACAGGGCCTCTGAGGGCCACGCCGCCCTCGGATCGCTACCTGTCGCCATCATCGGCGGCGGTCCGGTCGGCCTCGCCGCCGCAGCGCATCTGCTGGAGCGTGGCCTCGAGCCGGTCATCCTGGAAGCCGGTCCCTCGGTCGGCACGGCGCCGCTTGCCTGGGGCCACGTCCCCATGTTCTCCCCCTGGCGCTACAACATCGACCGGGCGGCCCAAGCCCTGCTGGAGCGGCACTGCTGGATGGCGCCTGACGCCGATGGCTTCCCGACCGGACGCGAACTCGCCGACGACTACCTGGCGCCGCTCGCCGCGCTGCCGGAGATCGCTGGCCGCCTGCGCCTGAACACGCGGGTGACCGGCGTCGTCCGGCAACGCGTGGGCAAGGTCCGCGACGCCGGGCGCGAGGACCAGCCCTTCGAGGTCAGGTTCCAGGCCGACGGACGCGAGGGCCGCCTCCTCGCTCGCGCCGTCATAGTGGCCACCGGCACCTGGGGCAGTCCCAGCCCGGCCGGTGCCTCCGGTATGCCCGCCGTGGGCGAACGCGAGGCCGCCGAGCGAATCCGCCACGGCATGCCGGACGTGCTGGGCGCCGACCACGGCCGCTACGCGGGCAAGCGCGTCCTCGTCGTCGGGTCGGGCCACTCGGCCGTTGGCACCCTCATCGACCTCGCCCGCCTGGCCGAACAGGCGCCGGGCACGGCTGTCCTGTGGGCGGCCCGCGGCGCCGACCTGACGCGGGCCTACGGCGGTGGCGCCGCCGACCAGCTGCCGGAGCGCGGCGCCCTCGGCCAACGGCTGCGGCGCCTCGTGGAGGCCGGTGCCGTCGAGCTGCTCGCGCCCTTCGCGGTGGATGAGGTTCGCCGGGGCACCGGTGGTTCCCTGCAGGTCAAGGGTCTCGAAGGCAGGACGGTGGCGGCGGACGAGATGGTGGTCGCCACCGGCCTACGGCCCGACCTCGGAATCCTTGGCGAGGTCCGCCTGGACCTGGACCCGGCGCTGGAGTGCCCGCGCGTGCTGGCGCCGCTGATCGATCCCAACCTGCACTCCTGCGGCACCGTCCGGCCGCACGGCGCCTTCGAGCTCCAGCAGCCGGACAGCGGGCTTTTCCTTGCCGGGATGGCCAGCTACGGGCGGGCGCCCACCTTCCTGCTGGCCACCGGCCACGAGCAGGTGCGCTCCATCGCCGCCTTCCTCGCGGGCGACCTCGAGGCCGCGCGCCGTGTCGAGCTCGATCTGCCGGAGACCGGCGTCTGCAGCTCGAGCCGCGTGCTGCCCGGCGCCGCCGACGTGGTGTCCTCTTGCTGCGCTCCCGCGGCACCCCCGGTCGCCTGCTGCTCCTCGCGGCCGGAGCAGGAGCTGGTCAAGGAAACGACGTGCTGCGGGACCAACACCGCGCGGGCGACCGTACCGTCCGAGCCCGCCGAATGAGCCAGGCCACGACACCGGGAAGCGCCCTTGCCGGTGCGGCAGCAGGCCGCAACCGGCTGACGGTCGTCTCGGCCATCGGCGTCGGCCAAATCCTTGCCTGGGGTTCCTCCTACTACCTGCTAGCCGTCCTGGCCGGACCGATTGCCGCGGACACCGGCTGGCCGCTCACCTGGATCATGGGCGCCCTGTCTATTGGCATGCTGGTGTCCGGCTTGGCTTCGCCGCGCATCGGCCACCTGATTCACCGGCACGGCGGCCGCCCCGTGCTCGCCGCCAGCGCCGTCCTGCTCTCCGCGGGCCTGCTGCTGCTCGGGCTGGCGCCGAGCCTGCCGGTGTTCGTAGTCGCCTGGGTGGTGCTCGGGCTGGCCATGGGGGCCGGGCTCTACGACCCGGCATTCTCGACGCTGGGGCGTCTCTGTGGCGAGCAGGCGCGCTCGGCCATCACCCACGTCACCCTGTTCGGCGGCTTCGCCAGCACGGTCTGCTGGCCGCTCAGTGCCTTCCTGGTTGACCACCTGGGCTGGCGCGGCGCCTGCCTGACCTACGCCGCCATCCACCTCGCCGTGGTGCTGCCGCTCTACCTGTTCGGCGTGCCGCGCGAGTTGGCCAAGCCCGCTGCGGCACCCACGGCCGCCAAGGCTGCCGTGGCGCCAGGCCATGTGCAGGCGGGCCAGCGCTACGCCTTCGTCGTGCTGGCAGCGGGGTTCACCCTGGCGGCGGTCATCATGACCGTCATCTCCGTCCACCTGCTGACACTGCTGCAGTCGCAAGGGCTGGCGCTGGCGGCGGCCGTCGCCTTGGGCACGCTGATCGGCCCGGCGCAGGTCGGCGCCCGCGTGCTGGAGATGCTGTTCGGCAAGAAGGCGCATCCCATCTGGAGCCTGGTCGCGTCCGCGGTGCTGGTGGCGGTCGGCCTGGGCATGCTGGTGGGCGCCCCGGGTGTCATGGCGGTGGGCATCGTCATGTACGGCATGGGCAGCGGCATCCGCTCCATCGCCCGCGACACGGTGCCCTTGGCCCTGTTCGGCAAGGAGGGCTACGCCGTGCTGATGGGCCGCATCGCCATGCCGACCCTCATCGCGCAGGCAGCCTCGCCCTTTCTCGGCGCCTGGCTGCTGGACAGCTTCGGCACGCAGGCGACGCTGGCTATCCTGTGCGGGGCAGCGATGCTGAACATCCTGATGGTGCTGGCACTCGTGCCCAATGCGCTCCGGCGTTCCTGACAGTCATCCTCCATCCAAGAAAACGAGGTTCCCGTGCCTGAACTGATCACAACCGCCCTCACCAATCAGCCCGCCGAGGTGACCATCCGGCCTGCCAGAGAGGCCGACATGGACGCTGTTGCCACCATCTATCGGCACCACGTGCTCCATGGCACCGCCACCTTCGAGACAGAGGCACCGACGGCCGAAGATATGCGGCAGCGACGCATCGCCATCACCGAACGCGGGCTGCCCTACCTGGTGGCCGAGGACACCGATTGTCGCGTGCTCGGCTACGCCTACGCGGGCGCTTATCGGCCCAGGCCTGCCTACCGGAATACACTCGAGAACTCGGTCTACATCAGCGAGGAGGCCCGAGGGCGCGGCATCGGCCGCCGCCTGCTCGAGGCCCTCATCCAGGAGTGCGCCGCACTCGGCTACCGGCAGATGGTGGCCGTCATCGGCGACAGCGCGAACGAGGCGTCCATCCGCCTGCACAAGGCGTTCGGATTTCAGCCGATCGGCACCTTGCGCTCGGTTGGCCGCAAGCACGGGCGATGGCTGGATACTGTGCTGATGCAGTTGGCTTTGGGGGACGGTGACGAGACGGCACCCGAGGTGGAGTAAGGGCCTTCCCCCTGACATCCTTCGCCAGCAAACTGGCGAAGGCGGTACTCGGCATGGTGGGAACCAGCCTCCGCATCAGCAAATGCAGATCAGCTTGGCGACGCTGCCGATTTGGCCGCTATGCCCGACGCAATGGCCGCCACGACCACTCACAGCAATCGACTGCTAGCCCATGGCCCTCCTTGCGCTGCGCCTAGGTAGTGGCCGCTGTTCCCGACAAGGTCTCAATCAGTGGGCATGTGGCCTGCTCCCCGGATTGACATTGCTGCACGGCACCATCCAGTACACGCTCCATCGCCTGGAGGTCGGCAATTCGGGAGCGGACATCCGCGAGGTGTGCTGCGGCGATGCCATGGACCTCGGTGCAGGCGCCTGCACCAAGTTCGAGGAGCGCGCCCACCTCGTTCAGGGTGAAGCCAAGCTCCCGCGCGCGCCGCACGAACCTCAGCCGCCTGATGTCCTCCTCACCGAAGAGGCGGTAGCGCCCCCGGCGGGCCGGTATTGGAAGCAAGCCAATCCGCTCGTAATAGCGGATCGTCTCGATGTTGCAGCCCGTCCGCCGCGAGAGTTCACCGATGGCAACGCCGCTCTGCCCCATCCCATGCGCCTCCTCAGAAAGGACTTGAGTCTGTAGTCGCTACAGACGGTAGGTAGGCTGCATAGCTGAGACAAGGAGGCCGACCGTGTCCGACACCCAAGTGAATGCTACCCCGGCACATGGGGCGGTCCAGGAAGCCGGTGCGATGGTGCTGACGACGACGGGCATCGCCGCAGCCTTCGGTGCGGCCTCCTGCTGTGCGCTGCCGATGCTTCTTGGCTCCCTCGGGCTGGGAAGCGCTTGGCTCTTCGGGCTGGCGGTCCTTCTGGGGCCGTACCGCACGATCCTGCTCGCCGCCGCAGCCGCGTGCCTGGCTGGCGGAGCGGTCCTGCTCTGGCGCCAGCGGGCAGCGGTTGCCTGCGAGCCGGGCTCCGCCTGCTCCCCCAACCCAGCCCTCCGGCTTGTCGTTCCGGCAGGTTTGGCGGTCGGGATCATCCTGTTGGTGCTCGGTTATGCGTACGTGTGAGGACCCGATGATCCTGGAGTCGACAATCACCTGCCCGCACTGCGGCACGGCGAGAACCGAGACAATGCCGACCGATGCCTGCCAGTACTTCTATGACTGCACCGGCTGCGGAACGCTGCTCCGGCCCAAGCAGGGCGACTGCTGTGTGTTCTGCTCCTACGGCACGGTGCCGTGCCCGCCTGTCCAGGTGGACGGGAAGGGTTGTTGCCACGCGGAAGATCCGCCGCCAGCGGCTGGCTGACCCTTTCCCCGCGTGGTCGGCAACGGCGGGATGACCGTCACTCCGCAGCAAGGCCGGGGTTGGCGGGCACCAGCCTCGGCACCCAGCGGATGTAGACCAGCATGGCGACGAGTTCGACGAGCGTCTGCGTCACCACCGCGGCAGGCAGCAGCGCACCGGCTTCCGGGATAGCGAAGGCCAGCGGCAGGACGACCAGGGAGTTCCGGGTGCCGCCGCTGAAGGTGACCGCCCTCGCCGCGCCCGCCTCCAGGCCCGCATACCTGGAGATGACGCTACCTACGACCGGCATCAGCGCGGCGAAAGCGACGTAGACCGGCACCAGCATGGCGACGGAGCCTGCCTGGGCCGCCACGTTCGGGGCAACGGCCGCGATGACCACCAACAGCACCACGGCCATCAGGGGAACGGGCAGCCATCCCATGGCGTCCGCGACCGCCTTCCCGGCGCCGAAGCGCGCCGCCCACGCCTGAGTGGCCGCGGCGAGAGCCAGGGGCACGGCGATCAGCCAGACGAAGGCTTCGATGAAGGGACCGGGCTGCATCATCGCCATGGCCCGCTCGCCGATGAACAGGCCGAGGTAGACGGGGAGCAGCAGCATCTGCGCCACCAGCAGCACCGGCGTCGCCGCCAGGATGAGGCGGGCGTCCCCGCGGCCGAGGTGGGTGAACACGACCACGTAGTCGATGCAGGGCGCCAGCAGCACCATCAGGACACCCAGGCGCAGCACCCATTGCTCGCCGGGCAGCATGGAAGCCAGGGCGAACGCCACCAGGGGCGCGGCAACGAAGTTCACCGCCAGCAGCGTCAGCAGGAAGCGCCCGTTGGCCAGGCTCCTTCGCAGGTCCGCCAGCGGCACCTGGAGGAAGGTCACGTACAGCAGGGCCGCGAGGGCGGGGTTGATGACCGCCCCCCACGCCGCGCCGGGCGCGGCGACGGCCGCGATCGCGCCCGCCACGACGGCGGCGAAGTAGATGGCGACTTGGTTCTCTTCCAGGCCGGTGCGGGTGATGGCCAAGTTGTCGGCTCCTCCGTGGTGAGCGGGCAACCGATGTCACGCCGCGGGTGTGGTGACGTGGTTAGGCTCGCCAGCCGCAGCAGGCAGCCCGCTTTGCAAGGACCGGAACGGAAAGGTCTTCCAGGAAGGTGCACCGGCTGGCCGGGCCCCGGCGCAAGCCGCCGTGCCATACCCCAGGAAGCCGCGCCCTCGCTGTGGCGCCTGCCCACCTGCTGCTCCTGCCAAGGGCAGCAACGATGGGCAGCGCCGTTATCATCATGCCTGTTGCATGCACCACCAAGCAGGCAAGCTGATAAGTTGATGGCGGCTATCGGTCGGACTGCTGTTCTCCCTGGCCTGCCTTATCAAGGTCGCTACGAGCATCACGGATGATTGCCCAGGCGGATTGCAGGAACAGCCCGGCGATGACGAACGCCACGGCGAGGTCTGGCCACGCAGTTTCGGTCCACCAGACCAGGCCCGCCGCGACCACCACGGCCAGGTTGCCGATGGCATCGTTGCGACTGAACAGCCAGACGGCCCGGACGTTGGCGTCGCCCTCGCGGTGCGGCATGAGGACCGCTGCGGAGGCCACGTTCACCACCAGCGCGACGGCGCCGAAGAGGCCCATGAGCTCGGCCTCGGGCTGGTTCAGCACCAGCACCCGATAGCCGGTGGTGGCGAGCACGCCCACGCCAAGCACGGCAAGAAACAGGCCCTGAATGAGGGCGGAGCGGGCACGCCAGGCGAGGCTCCAGCCGATCGCCAGCAGGCCAAGGAAGCTGATTAGGCCATCGCCGAGGAAGTCGAGGGCGTCCGCCTTGAGCGCCTGGCTGCCGGAGATGAAGCCGCCGACCATCTCCACCAGGCCATAACCGACATTGAGGCCGACCACGATCCAGAGCGCCCGGCGGTAGGCGGGCGTGATGTGGGCGAGGTCCTTGGGCAGGTCGTCGTCGTCGCTCATCCGATGCTCCCGAGCCAAGACCGTACCGATACGTTCAGGGGGTGCCGGATCTGAAATAGCGGACCGGCGCGGCGCCCATGGCCATCAAGATGTCGCGTGCTACGAGGTGACGGGCGCCTTTCGTACATTGGAAAGACCTCAGCACCGCCACCCAGATGCACGGCCCAAGATGACCGTGAGCTCAATGCTGGGATCGCTGGCCGCTTCGGAGAGGCCGTCCAAAACCGGCCGATCATTCTGCGTCCATCGCCCTGGCAGCGCTCGTTCGAAAGCGGTCAATCGGCAGCTTCAGGTATGAGGTGCCATTCGCTTCCGGCTTCGGCAGACGTCCGCCGCGGAGGTTCACTTGCAATGCAAAGAGCATCATCGCTGGCAGAGGAAGCGTTCGATCACGTTCCTCCCGCAGCCGAACGAACCCGTCCTCTCCGCCGCTGTCCCGTAGGTGAATGTTGGTTGCCCGCTGCTCCGCTACGGTGGACTCCCAACGCGGTTCGCGCCCGCCCGGACGGTAATCGTGGCCGGTGAAGAGGCGTGTCGTCGGTGGCAACGCGAGGATGCTCTGGATGCTGCGGTACAAGGCCCGCGCGTTACCACCAGGGAAGTCGGCTCGTGCCGTGCCCGCATCCGGCATGAAGAGGGTGTCATGCACGAACGCGGCGTCGCCAACGACGTAGGTGACCGAGGCCGCGGTGTGGCCTGGGGAAAAAATCACCCTCACTTCCGAGGCGCCAAGATTGAAGCAGTGACCATCTGCAAACATGTGGTCCCAATAGTCGCGGCCACCGACCTCGAGATCGGGGATGTTATAGATGTCCGACCAGATCGCCTGAACTGCGAGGGTCTGTTCGCCAATGCCTGTTGGCACGCCAAGGCGCTCGCCCAGGTAGGCGACGGCAGAAAGGTGGTCAGCATGCGGGTGGGTGTCGAGCACCCATTCCGGGATCAGTCCGCGCTCCCGGATATGGGTGGCAATCTCGTCGGCTGGCTGGGTCGCAAGGCTGCATGAATTGCGGTCGAAGCTTAACAAGGGATCGATAACCGCGCATTTCTTTGTTTGCGGATCCGCCACGACGTAGGAGACGCTTCCGGTCTGATCATCGTAAAAGCCCCGTACGATCGGCTGAGACGGCATTCTGTTCTCCCTGTTTTTGCGCGGTGTCGCGGAAGCCGCGATGGTGGCCACCTTGGGACACCGAGCACGATGTCTTTCGGCAAGGGCGCACCCGGCGAGGGCCGAGGAGCGCTAAACCCAGCCGGGCGGAGTTGCATGCTTCGCGGTGTGGCTGACGGCGTATTAGGCGCGCTTCTTAGAATCCGCGGCGCCGCTCATCCGATGCTCCCGAGCCAGGGGAAGAGTTGGAGCATCAGGATGGCGAAGTCAGTCAGGTGGCCGGTAATCATTGCCACCCCCATCGCCACCATGATGCCACCCGCCACGATCTGAAGAACGCGCCCGACGCGTCGCAGGCTGCGGAACGGGCCGCGTAGAAAGGCGTCGGCGAAGGCGGCCACCAGCAGGAAGGGCACGCCCAGCCCGGCCGCATAGGCGGCCAGGAGCATGATGCCGAGGTGGCTGATTTCGCTGGTGGCGGTCAGCGCCAGGATGGCGCCCAGCACCGGACCGATGCAGGGCGTCCAGCCGAAGGCAAAGGCCAGCCCGAGCACGTAGGCGGAGAGCGGCGTGCCGCCGCTGAGAGTCGGCATGAAGCGGAGGTCGCGTTGTAACGGCATCAATCGCAGAACACCCGCAGTCATCAGGCCGAACAGGATAACGACCACCCCGCCCACGATCCCAGCCTCGTAGCGGTAGCGCAGCAGGGCTTGGCTCAGCGCCGAGGCGCCCGCGCCCATCGCCACGAAGACGGTCGCGAAGCCCAGGACGAAGCAGAGGCCGAGGCCGACCGTGGCGAGGCGATCCGGCGCGGTGCGCTCGGCGGCGACCGAGCGCCCGGCGACATAAGAGACGTAGCCGGGCACCAGCGGCAGCACGCAGGGCGAGAGGAAGGAAACCATCCCCGCCAGGAAAGCGGTCAGGAGGCCGGACATCTGGAGGAGCGGGTTCACGCCGGTCCCGCCCTCAGGGTCGCGCCACGGAGGTCGGCGCGCCCGCCGGTTCGCGCCGCCCGCTGACGAGGAGCAGGAGCGCAACGCCGACGAAGATCGCGCTGTCGGCGAGGTTGAAGGCGGGCCAGTGGTAGCCAGCCACGTGGAAGTCCAGGAAGTCCGTCACGGCGCCGTGCCGCAGCCGGTCGACGACGTTTCCCAGGGCGCCACCGACGATGAACCCGATCGAAGCCGCCATCCCGGGGCGCCGGTCGCGCGTCGTCCAGACGACGAGGCCTGCGATGACGGCGAGCGCGAGGAAGGACAGGAGCCAGGGCGTCGCGGGGTGGTCCGCCGACAGCAGGCCGAAGCTGACGCCCCGGTTCCATGCCAGCACCAGGTTGAAGAACGGGGTGACGGGGATGACGCGGGGCGGATCCATGAGATGGGCCAGCACCCACCACTTCGTCGCCTGGTCCAGCGCGAAGGCCAGCGCGGCCGTCCCCGCGCCCCAGGTCCAGGCGAGCCGCGCCCTAAGCAGGCCCTCAGCCATGCGCCATGCCCTTGAAGCGGTACCCGAGCAGGCGCATGGCGTTGAGGGTCACCAGCACCGTGGCGCCGGTGTCGGCCAGCACGGCGGGCCAGAGGCCGGTGATGCCGACCACCGTCGTCACCAGGAAGACCGCCTTGAGGCCGAGGGCGATGGCCACGTTCTGGTGGATGTTGGCCAGAGTCGCGCGCGACAGCCCGACCAGGGCGGCCACGTCCACGACACGGCTGTTCAGCAGCGCCGCGTCGGCGGTCTCCAAGGCCACGTCGGTCCCGCCACCCATGGCGATGCCGACCGAGGCGGCGGCGAGCGCGGGCGCGTCGTTGATGCCGTCGCCGACCATGGCCACGGGCGCCTTTGCCTTGAGGGCGCCGATCTCGCGCAGCTTGTCCTCCGGCAGCAGCCCCGCCTTCACCTTGAGGCCGAGCGCTCCGGCGATGGCCTGACCCGTGCGGACGTTGTCGCCGGTCAGCATGACGGCCTCGACGCCGAGGGCGTCGAGCGCCCGGATGCCCGCGGCCGCGTCCGGCCGGGGCTCGTCGCGCACCGCGACCAGGCCAGTGGGCGCGCCGTCCACAGAGACGACGACCACGGTCTTTCCTTGATTCTCCCACTCGGCGACCGTCCGCGTTGCGTCAGCCGTGAGCGGCGCCTGAGCGGCAGCGTAGGTGGGTGAGCCGACCGTCACGCGCTTGCCGGTCACGACGGCTTCGACGGCCTTGCCGGGGATGGCGCGGGACTCCTTGGCCGGGCGGAGCGGGATGCCGTCCGCGTCCGCCCGCTCCAGGATGGCGCGGCCGAGCGGATGGCTGGAGCCGTTCTCCACCGCGGCGGCGAGGCCAAGCATCGTGCGTTCCGAGCCAGACAGGGCGAGGAGGTCGGTCACGCGCGGGCGTCCCTCGGTCAGGGTGCCGGTCTTGTCGAAGGCGACGGCGCGGATCCGGCCGATGGTCTCCAGGGCGCCGCCGCCTTTCACCAGCAGGCCCCGCCGGGTGCCGACGGCGAGGCCGGAGGCGATGGCCGCGGGCGTCGAGAGGACGAGGGCGCAGGGGCAGGCGACCAGCAGCAGCGCCAGGCCGCGGTAGATCCAGGTGTCCCAGTCCGCGCCGACGATAAGCGGCGGCGCGACGACAACCAGGGCCGCCACGGCAACTGCGATCGGCGTGTAGATGGCCGAGAACCGCTCGATGAAGCGGGCGGTCGGCGCCTTGGCGTCCTGCGCCTCCTCCACCAGGCGGATGATGCGGGCGATTGTGTTGTCGGAGGCAGGCTTCGTCACCCGGACCTGGAGCGCACCGGAGGCATTGATGCTGCCCGCGAAGACAGGGGCGCCCTCCGCCTTGGGAACGGGGATAGACTCACCGGTCACCGGGCTCTCGTCGACCTCGGATTCGCCCTCGGCCACATCGCCGTCGGCGGAGACGCGGTCACCCGGGCGGACCAGGACGAGGTCGCCGACCTTGAGGCTGGCGGCGGGCACCTCCCGTGCCGTGCCGTCTTCGATGCGCAGCGCGGTCCTCGGCACCAGGGCGCCGAGCGCCTCGATCCCCGCGCGGGCGCGCCCGGCCGCGATGCCCTCCAGGAGTTCGCCGACAGTGAACAGGAACACCACCACGGCCGCCTCGGAGGTTGCTCCGATGGCGATGGCGCCGACAGTGGCGATCGACATCAGCATCTCGATGCTGAAGGGCGAACCGGCGCGCGCCGCGGCGATGGCCTTCCTGCCGAAAAAGACGAGCCCGATCAGGGCGGCGGGTACGTAGGCCCAGTGGTCCAGCGACGGGACGGCGAGCGAAGCGGCGAACCCGGCCACCATGAGGGCGCCGATCGCCGCGGCAAGCCGCGCCTTCTTCCCCTTCCACCAGGGCTGGCGTGGGCGAACGAGCGGTACGTCGGCGGCGACCGCGCCAGGCTCGCCCGCGACCACCCGCGGCGCCTCGACCGGGGCGACGCCGTAGCCGAGCTTGCGGATCCCCTCCTCGACGGACGAACGCGGGGTCGCCGCCTCGTCCAGCCGGAAGGCCAGGACCTGGCTGTGGTAGTTGACCCGGATGTCCTCGGCCCCGCCGAAGCGGCCAACGGCAGTTTCGATCTTCGAGGCGCAGGACGGGCAGTCCATGCCCTCCACGTGGTATCGCAGGGCCGCCCTGGACTTGGGGGCTAGTTGAGCCGTTCCGCCGTCAGCCATGGCTGTCATCCTGTTCCTGTTGGTTACGCCAGGGCCGCGACACCGTAGCCCAGACCGCGGATCTTCTCCTCGACGGCCGAGCGTGGCGTGGTCGCCTCATTCAGGCGGAACTCCAGGGTCTGCGTCTTGTAGTTGACCTGGATGTCCTCGGCGCCGCCGATCTGCTCGACCGCACCCTCGATCTTCAGGGCGCAGCCGGAGCAATCCATGCCCTCCACCCGGTAACGCAGGTCGACCGATGTTCCTGCTGCCGTGTCACCATTCGCCATCGCTTGCCTCCTTCGCAGGTGGGTCCCCGCTGGTTGCGGGGAACTGATGACGTCTTATATAGACCCTGTAGTCGCTACAGGGTCAAGGTGATGTCTTTGGAGAACTTGCTGAACATCGGCGCTCTCGCCAGGGCGACCGGGACGAAGGTGGAAACCATTCGCTGGTATGAGCGTGTGGGGCTGCTCCCGGCCCCGGCCCGCAGCGCCGGGAACTACCGGACCTACGGCGAGGCCCACCTTGGCCGCCTGAGCTTCATCCGGCGTGCGCGGGACCTCGGCTTCTCGCTGGATCAGATCCGCACACTGCTCGACTTGGCCGAGGACCGCGAGCGCTCCTGCGACGCGGTGGACGTCATCGCCAGCGAGCACCTGGAGGATGTGGACCGGAAGATTGCCGACCTCCAGGCACTGCGCCGCGAACTGGATTCCCTCATCGGACAGTGCCGCCACGGCAAGGTGGCGGAGTGCCGCATCATCGAAGCCCTCGGTCCCAGCACTGGCGCCTGACCGTTCACACGGCTCTTCCCAGCCGTGTCCACTCCGGGCCGTTTCAGCGGTTGCCCGCCGGAACGGCCATGATCTTAGGCGCGGATCAGGCTCACCGTGTCACCGTTCGGGTCCTCGGGCGCCGGGGCCGGAGGCTGGCCCTGGGCAGGACGCGGCGCCGAGCGGGCTTTGTTGCTGACATAGGCGAGCCCCGTGCGCCGATCCACGGCCACGGTGTTCGGGTGCGTGCCGGTCTGCAGGCTCGCCAGCACGGTCAGCGCGCGCGTGTCCACCAGGCTGACCGTGCCAGCCCCACGGTTGGTGACATAGGCCAGCGCACCGTCGGTCGAGAAGGTGACGGCCAGCGCGCCCGCACCTGTCTCCAGCACCTTGACCGGCTGGCCGGACGCGGCATCCAGCACGGCCAGTTGGCCGCTCTTCTGGTTGGTGCAGAACAGGCGCCCGCTGGCGGCGTGGAAGGCCAAGTTGATTGGCCCGTCCCCGCCGGAGGCGAAGCGGCGCACCCCGGCGCGGCGGGCAAGGCTCACTTCCACCACCTCGTTCGTCTGCAAGGCGGCCACGAAGACCCGGTCTCCCGCAGGGTCATGGGTAAGGCCCGAGATACCCCCTTCCAGCCCTTCCGTGATGACGCTGGCGAGGGTGTTGGCAGCCGTGTCCACCACCCACACGGCGCTCGGCTTCTCCCGGAAGCCGAAGTTGGAGACGAAGGCGCGGTTGCGCGCCTCGTCCACGACGACCTGCCGCGGATGGTTGTTCTCGCCCTCGCCGATCTCCGTCTTGACCTTGCCGGTGCGGAGGTCAATGGCGAGCACCCTGCCTTTGCGCGTGCCGGTGCCGAACAGCATGCCGGTGCTGTCGTTCACGCCGAGGCCGAAAGCTGTGTTCGCGCCGAGCTCGATGGTGGAGCGGACCTCCAGGGTACGCGGATCCAGGCCAAGGATCTTGGCGTCGTCGGCGCCGCGCGGGCCGGTGCTCGCCACATGCACAAGGCCTGTGGTGGTGCTGACAACCAGTTCGCAGAGGCCGGGCGCCAGCTTCACGCTCTTCTCCACCGCGGCGGCACGCGCCGGTGCAGTCCGCAGGGCAAAGCCAGCCGCGCCGAGCAGCGCGAGCGCGTGGCGGCGGCGAAGCGTGGGCATGGCGGGATAGGTGACGGAGTTCGTGTTTGTCATGGCGGGCCTTTCCCGGTGGACGGGTAGCTGAGATTAACTCTCGTTAACAATAACGCGCCGCACCAACAATCCTGTCAGCTACCTGAGCCCGGCCTTCTCGTGGGCTTGGTGTCAGTGGAAACGTCTTTATCCGTTCACGAGCAGAGGTTGTCCTCTCTTGCCTACTGTCCGCACGAGAGCTCCAGCGCCTATCCGACGGCGCCCGAGAGCTTAGCCAAGTCCGCCTTGGCCTGCTTCTCCGCCCGCTCCTTGCGCTCGCTGTAGCGGTCGGTCAGGTGGCTCGAAATGTCACGAGTCAGCAGGGTGAACTTCACCAGTTCCTCCATGACGTCGACGACGCGGTCATAGAGCGGCCCCGGCAGCATGCGTCCCGCCTCGTCGAACTGCTCATGCGCTTTGGGCACGGAGGATTGGTTGGGGATGGTGATCATCCGCATCCAGCGCCCGAGCAGGCGCAGGGTGTTGACGCTGTTGAAGCTCTGGCTGCCGCCGGAGACCTGCATCACCGCCAGCATGCGCCCCTGGGTCGGACGGACGCCGCGGCTCTCCAGCGGCAGCCAGTCGATCTGGTTCTTCAGGATGCCGGTGACGGCGCCGTGCCGCTCCGGGCTGCACCAAACCTGGCCCTCGGACCACAGGGACAACTCTCGGAGTTCCGCCACCTTGGGGTGGTCGGCGGGTACGCTGTCGACCACCGGCAGGTCGCGGGGGTCGAAGACCCGCGTCTCGGCGCCGAGGCGGCGGAGGATGCGCACGGCCTCCAGCGTCAGGAACCGGCTGTAGGACCGCTCCCGCAGCGAGCCGTAGAGCAGCAGGATGCGCGGTGGGTGCGTGCTGGCGCCGGGAATGCCGAGCCGGGTGAGATTCGGCATCTGCAGATGGTCGTCGGCAACGTTGGGCAGCGTGAGGTCGAGGTCGGATGGCATTAGGGTCTCCCCGTCGTCAGGAACGGACGGATGGCGCGCTTGGTCGTGTTGCTCACGGCGTACCCACCACGGGCAGCCAAAGCGCCAGGGCGGCCAGCACGGCCAGAAGCACCGGAGGCGTGATGACGAGGCCGACCTTCATGTATTGCCCCCAGGTGATGGTAGTGCCCTTGCGCGACAGCACATGCAGCCAGAGCAACGTCGCCAGGCTGCCGATGGGGGTGAATTTGGGCCCCAGGTCGCAGCCGATGACGTTGGCGTAGACCATCGCCTCGCGGATGGCGAGCGGGATGCCCCGCGCCTGCTCGATAGCCAGGGCGCCCACCAGCACGCTCGGCATGTTGTTCATCACGGAGGAGATCAGCGCGGCGCCGACGCCCGTGCCGATGGTGGCGGCCCAGAGGCCATGCCCGGCCAGCCATTCCAGTGCGCCAGCCAGATGGTCCGTCAGCCCGGCGTTCCGCAGGCCATAGACCACCAGGTACATGCCGAGCGAAAACACGACGATCTGCCAGGGAGCCTCGCCTAGTACCTTGCGGATGGAGACAAGGGCGCCCTGCCCTCCCCGGTGCCAGCGCCCGGCCAGCACCAGCAGGAGGAGCGCTGCGGCGCCGGTCACGGCCGCCACCGGCACGCCGAGCGGTGCCAGGACGAAATAGGCCAGCAGCAGCACCGCAAGCAGCGGAAAGGCCGCCCGGAAGACGAGGTGGTCGCGGATGGCGGCGCCGGGCCGCTCCAGTCGGTCCAACGCATAGCTCGCGGGCACCTGGCGGCCATAGTAGGCCCAGAGCACGCCGAGTGTTGCCACCAGCGCCACCAGGTTCACCGGCACCATCACCGCCGCATAGCGGTCGAAGCCGATGCCGAAATAGTTGGCCGAGACGATGTTGACGAGGTTGGAGATCACCAGCGGCAGGCTGGTGGTGTCGGCCACGAAGCCGCAGGCGACGATAAAGGCGAGCGTGGCGCCTGCGGAGAAGTTCAGCCGCAGCAGGATGGCCATGACGATGGGCGTCAGCAGCAGGGCGGCGCCGTCATTGGCGAAGAAGGCAGCGATGAGCGCGCCCAGCACCACGACAAGCGGAAACAGCCGCCGCCCGTTTCCGCCGCCCCAGCGCGCCACGTGCAGCGCGGCCCACTGGAAGAACCCGGCCTCGTCCAGCAGAAGCGAGATGATGATCAGCGCCACGAAGGTGAAGGTGGCGTCCCAGACGATGTCCCAGACCACAGGGACATCGGCCCAGCCGATGACGCCCGTCAGGAGCGCCAGCACGGCGCCGCCCATGGCGCTCCAGCCGATGCCGATACCGCGTGGCTGCCAGATGACCAGGACGAGAGTGAGGACGAAGATGGCCAGGGCCAGCATGAAGGGCGTGTTCTCTCGGGCGTCAGGGCGCGCCGGACCATCCGCTGTCAGCGATGGTCAGCGGCTTGGCTCGTCGGTCCCCGGAATGGGAGGGCGCGGGCGCCCGACTCAGATCAGGCGGTGGCCCGGTTCACCGACGACCTTCTCGCCGTCCTCCTTGGTGAAGGCGCCCTGCTGCGGGTTCGGCAGGATGTCGAGCACCGCCTCGGACGGCCTGCACAGCTTCGCGCCGAGCGGTGTCACCACGATGGGACGGTTGATGAGGATGGGGTGCGCCACCATGGCGTCGAGCAACTGGTCATCGGTCAGGGACGGATCACCGAGGCCAAGCTCTTCGTAGGGTGTGCCCTTCTGGCGCAGGACGTCGCGCACCGGGACGCCCATGCGCCGGATGAGGTCGGCCAGCACCTCCCGCGTCGGCGGCGTCTTCAGGTACTCGATAACCTTCGGCTCCTCGCCGCTGTTGCGGATGAGGGCCAGCGTATTGCGGGACGTCCCGCAAGCCGGGTTGTGGTAGATGGTGACGTCGCTCATGGGGTGGCCTTCTCGGGCGGGCAGCAGGGAAGCAGGTCGGCGACCAGGGGCTGGCACAGGTCGGCGCGTCCGCCGCAGCAGTCCTTGACGAGGAACAGCATCATCTCCCGCAGGCGCTCGGCATCGGCCCGGTAGACGATGGACCGGCTGTGGCGCTCGGAACGAAGCAGGCCAGCGCGCGTCAGCACCGCCAGGTGCGTGGACATCGTGTTTTGGGGAACCTCGAGCTGTCGGGCGACCTCGCCCGCAGGCAGGCCCTCGGGCTCATGGCGCACCAGCAACCGGAAGGTCTCCAGCCGGGTCGACTGTGACAGGGCGCCAAGGCACGCGAGGGCGTCTTCCGATTCCATATATCGAGTATCGCCGATATGTTGGCGCAGTCAAGCTCATGCGGAGTGCTTCGCCGCATGAAGCAGGTGTCTGCTTCCCAGGCGAGCCTACCCCGGAAGCGGCCTGTCCGTGCCCGGCCAGACCCGGCCATGACGGCTGTGCGCCCACAGCAGCCGGACCTTCAGTGCAAGCCACTTCCCAGAAACCGACATGGCTCACCCTGACCGGCACGAACGCCTTCGGGGCGGAGGGACGGCGCTCCAGGACGATGAGCGGGAAGTGCCGCCACTCAAGCATGTCGCCACGCCGGAGCCACCGAGCGCCACGCCCCAGGCCCAACGGAGCCATGGTGCTCGCGTGGTTCTCCTGGGGAGGCAGACGCAGTTCAAGCAAGGACCACAGGTACCCGCGTTCATACGGGTTTAAGGGGGATTACTTGCGCTTGGGGGCCTCACCTCTTGACGCTGAGGCTAACTGAACATACCTTCAGACTGCACTTGGAACGCTGGTTTGAGCCACTTGGTTCAATCCTAACGGGTGCCCCAGCCTGTGGAAGCAGGTATCTGCGGCACTATCGCGGATCAAATTGGGTATCTATTTACACGGAAGTGTTGCGGAGGGGTCAGGCCGACGGGTCTGGCCCCAAAGCTTTTTCGGGCTATCTGACGCCGTAGAGCTGTCCCGTCTGACGCGTCCTATGAGCAATGTACGCGAAGTTCTCCTCTCTCCCGCCCTTTATCGGGTCGCCGGTGAGGTAAGACGTTTCCACGCTAGCGATAGCGCAGCCGTTGGGCGGGCCAGGCATGAACTTCAGGAAAACGATCCAAGTGTGCGAAATGCCAGGCAGCTTTGTGTGGAGTACCCACTGATAGTTGTTGATGGGCGCCAAGCGCCCGCTCATGGCGCTTCTCAACGTTTCCTTCAGGTTCCGGCTGGCAAACCAGCGAACTGGACACAGGCGCCGCCTCTCTTCCGGCCGCTCGCTTTCAACCACAAGGTCTCCCAAGCCAAGCCTTGTCGAATCCTTGTCCGTGCAGCAGTGATAGCTGAACTTGAAGCAAATGGGCATCCGAACCTTCTCACTGCCCGCCGAACCTTCAGGGCCGGGTGAGCCGGGCGCCAAGATGGTGGTGTTCCATGGCTGGAGATGGGTCAGGTCGTAGACCCCTCCATCGTATCTCGGCTGGCTCTGCCAATAAGGCATAGGCTGCGACAAGGTGCGCTCCGTCGACGACGTTTCCCTAAACCCTCGGGCAAACGGCGCCTGACAGCAGGGACTCAGCCGTTATCAGCAAAGCCAGCGGCCTTGCACCTTGGTCGGAAGACGAACTTGGCCGCGGAAAATACACGACGGAATCGTCACTACAAGTTGATATCTGAGCCTCCTCCACTTTCAGGGGGGGTGCCTGAACAGAGCCTACCGCCAGGCTGGCTGCACCCAGATTGTCGAGGTTCAGGGATTGGGTGGGCAGGTCGCTTCCTGGATCAACCCCGCCTTAGCCCGGTCACCTGTAGCGCGATCTGTCCCCCTCACGGTGAAGGTTTGAGTGGCAGGCTGGACACCG
Organism: Roseomonas sp. TS2; assembly: GCF_058833935.1. Lineage (NCBI taxonomy): Bacteria > Pseudomonadati > Pseudomonadota > Alphaproteobacteria > Acetobacterales > Roseomonadaceae > Roseomonas > Roseomonas sp. TS2. Next base: position 25,879 of record NZ_JCACVY010000004.1, read on the forward strand.
TGCCGCTGTGGGCAGGCCCATGTCACGAACCGCGCTGCGCTCCCTCACCTGAAATATCTTGTCACACTTGGGCAATCTCGGGCTCGCACTCGGAGGCCATCTTGGCCGCATCGAGTTCACGCGGCAGGCCACCGACCTGCCCCTGCTTGCACAGACCGGGGAAGCTCACCGATGCGCCTTGCCACCTCCATCGCGGCCGCCATCCTGGCCGCCATCGCTGCGGCCCAGATTCAGCCTGCCTCTGCGGACTCGGCCTACCAGGCATTCGGCACCCGTGGCCGTGCCCAGGACGTCAGGCGGACGATCGACATCGTCATGCGGGACAACAGCTACCAGCCGCAGCGCATCCAGGTCCGGGCCGGGGAGACCGTCCGCTTCCGGGTGCGCAACGCTGGCGAGCTCCTGCACGAGTTCAACATCGGCACCGCCGTCATGCACCAGCAGCACCAGCGCGAGATGCGGGCCATGTTCGACAGCGGCATGATGTCGGCGACCAGCAAGGATGCCATGGCTGGCATGGACCACTCCAGGATGCCGGGCATGAACCATGGCGCCATGGGACACGGCGGCATGGATCACGGCGCGATGCGCCACGATGACCCGAACGCCGTTCTGGTCGACCCCGGCAAGACGGGGGAGATGGTCTTCAAGTTCACCAGGGCCACCAGCCTGGAGTTCGCCTGCAACATCCCGGGCCACTACGAGTCCGGAATGGTGGGCAACGTCACCTTCTCGCGCTGACCGGCAAGACCAGCCCGCAGTGGACGTGGCCAAGGGGACCGAACGATGACCAATGACAAGCTGAGCAGGCGGCGGGCCCTGGGCCTCGGGGTCGCCGCCCTGGCGTTCCCGGCCGCGTCCGGCGCCTCGGCGCAGCCCGCCGTCGGCCGGGCGATGCCGCGCGAGTTCAACCTGACCCTGTCGCACGTGACGGCCAACATCACCGGGCGCCGCCGCCCGGCCATGGCCATCAACGGGCAGATCCCGGGTCCCGTCCTGCGCTTCCGCGAGGGCGAGGAGGTGGTGATCAACGTCACCAACCGGCTGCGCGAGCACACCTCGATCCACTGGCACGGCCTGATCCTGCCGAGCAGCCAGGACGGCGTACCGGGCATCAGCGACGGCTTCCAGGGCATCGACGCGGGCGGGACGCACCAATACCGCTTCCCGCTCGTCCAGGCTGGCACCTACTGGTACCACAGCCATTCGGGCGTGCAGGAGCAGTCCGGCATCTACGGCTCCATCGTCATCGACCCCGCGACGCCGGAACCCTTCGGCTACGACCGCGACTACATCGTCCAGTTGTCGGACTGGACGGACGAGACGCCGAGCCACGTCATCGCCAACCTCAAGCGCGATCCCGGCTACTACAACTACAACAAGCGCACCCTGGCCAGCCTGGTCGGCGAACTCCGCCGGGCGCCGGACGGCGCCGCGCGGTCAGCCATCGTCTCCGACCGCGTCATGTGGGGCGACATGCGGATGGACCCGACCGACATCGAGGATGTCGGCGGCTACACCTACCTGGTCAACGGCCACACTCCGGCACAGAACTTCACGGCGCTCTTCCGGCCCGGCGAGACGGTGCGCCTGCGCTTCATCAACAGCGGCGCCATGACCCACTTCGACGTGCGCGTCCCCGGCCTCGAGATGACCGTGGTGCAGGCGCATGGCAACAACGTCCGCCCCGTCACCGTGGATGAGTTCCGCATCGCACCGGCAGAGACCTTCGACGTCCTGGTCCGCCCGCGCGACGGGCGCCAGTACCAGGTGCTGGCGGAATCCATGGGCCGCCAGGGCTTCGCGCAGTTCAGCCTGGCCACGCGGGAAGGCCTGCCCGCCCTGCCTCTGCCGCCGCACCGTCCGCGCCCGGTTCTGACCATGGCCGACATGGGCATGAACTACGGGCCCAGCGGACTGGACCGCGGCACACCGATGCCGGAGGTTGACGCCCCGGGCCACGTCGCGCCGATGGACATGGGGGGCATGGATCACTCCGCCATGCAGATGCCCGCCGGGGGTTCCCAGGGCATGCAGGGCCAGTCCATGGGCGGCATGAACCATGGAAACATGGCTGGCATGGGCCACTCCTCCATGTCGGGGATGAACCAACCGGCGATGCCCGGGATGGATCACTCCAGCATGCGGGGCATGGCCCCCTCGTCCATGGCCGGGATGAACCACGGCAACATGCCCGGCATGAATCATGGCTCGACGGGCGCCGGTGCCATGGGCGGCATGGACCACGGCGCCATGGCGATGCCAGACCCCCTGGTGAACGATGTCGGCGCGCCGCCGGGTGCTCGCGTTCTGTCCTACCGCAACCTCCGGGCCGCCAAGCCGCTCTACCCGGTCCGGGAGCCAACCCGCATCATCGAGATCCGGCTGACCGGCAACATGGAGCGGTACTTCTGGTCCATCAACGGCAACAGCTTCAGCCAAGCGCAGCCCATCCAGCTCCACCTCGGCGAGCGTGCGCGCTTCCGCTTCGTCAACGAGACGATGATGAGCCACCCGATGCACCTGCACGGCATGTGGATGATTCCGCAGGTCGGCAACGGGGCCGAGAATCCGCTGCTGCACACCGTCAACATCAAGCCGGGCTCGACGCTCGACGTCGACATCGAGGCGGACGCGCCCGGCGGCTGGGCCTTCCACTGCCACATGCTCTACCACATGGAGACTGGGATGATGCGCAAGGTATCTGTGGTCTCGGCACGCCAGGCGGCTTCGGCGCGGTGACGGTCATGAAGACCAAGAGCATCCTGACCGCCGCCGCCTCGGCCGTCCTGGCCATCGGCGCGCTCCAGGCCGCACCGGCGCACGCGCAGGCGATGCCGCACAGCACCGAGCCCCCGTTCAGCCACGAGGTGTTCACCGGCGCCGTGCTGTTCGAGAAGCTGGAGTACGGCTGGGGGTTGGACGGCCCCAACATCGGCCGCTGGGACGGGCAGGCCTGGTATGGCGGCGACGTCAACCGGGTTTGGCTGAAGACCGAGGGCGAGACGGCGCGGAACGGCCGGGTCGAGAGCGCCGAGATCCAACTGCTCTACTCGCGCCTGATCGGCTATTACTGGGACCTCCAGGCCGGTGTCCGCTACGACATCCGCCCCAGGCCGGACCGCTTCTACGGCGTCATCGGCCTGCAAGGGCTGGCGCCCGGCATGTTCGAGGTCGACCTCCAGGGTTTTGTCAGCGAGCGCGGCGACCTGTCGGCGCGCGCGGAGGTGTCCTACGACGCCTACATCACGCAGCGCCTGGTGCTCCAGCCCAACATCGAGGCCAATTTCGCGCTCCAGAAGGTGCCCGAACTTCACGTCGGCAGCGGCATCAACGACATCGAGGCCGGGCTGCGCCTGCGCTACGAGTTCACGCGCGAGGTCTCACCCTACATCGGCGTCAGCTACGAGCGGAAGCTTGGTGACACGGCCCGCTACGCCCGCAACGACGGTGAGGATGTGGGCGGATGGACCTTCATGACCGGCATCCGGCTGTTCTTCTAAGACGAGACAAAACCATGATGATCCGCACGACCCTTGTCGCGTTGCTGATGATGACGGGGCTGGCCAGCGCCGCTGAGCCAGCCGCCACGGTCCGCCAGTTGAACCGCGGTCCCGTGGCAGGCGACACCTTCGCCTACGATCCCGCTCTGGTGCGGGTCCCGGTGGGCGGCTCCGTCCGCTTCGAGCCCACCGACAAGGGTCACAACGTCGCCCCCATTCAGTCGCTTTGGCCTGCGGGCGCGCCGCCGCTCACCGTGCCGTTCAACAGCGAGGCAACGGTGACCTTCGACCGGCCCGGCGTTTACCCCGTGCAGTGCACGCCCCACACTGGTCTGGGCATGGTGGCCCTGATTGTGGTGGGAGACGCTGACATGACCGAATTCGCAGCGAAGGCTGCATCCGCCCCCGGCCTGGCTCCGAAGGCACGGGCGAAGCTGGGTGTCCTCGCCGGTGCCGCCGGTCAGTCCTGACACGGAGCGGGAGGGGCGGGGCAGCCCGCTCCCCCTCGAGGCTCACATTCTCGTCGTCGAGGACGACGGGGAGATGCGCACGCTCATCGCCAAGTTCCTGCGCCAGAACGGCTTCCGGGTCACGGGGGCGCGGAACGGCGCGGAGATGTGGGACACTATCTCGCTGTCCCCGGTGGACCTGGTGCTGCTGGACGTGATGCTGCCAGGCCAGTCGGGGCTCGACCTGTGTCGGATGCTCCGAGCGAGGTCCGAGGTCCCGATCATCATGGTGACGGCCCGCGGCGAGGAGGCCGACCGGGTGGTGGGCCTCGAACTCGGCGCCGACGACTACCTCCCCAAGCCGTTCAGCCGTCCAGAACTCCTGGCCCGGATCCGGGCCGTCCTGCGGCGCGCCCAGGCCGGGGCAGCCCGGACGGGGCTCGTCACCGGCGACAGGATGGTCTTCGCCGACTGGCTCCTCGACACCCGGCGCCGCGAACTGGCGGCACCCGACGGCTCGGCGGTTGATCTGTCCAGCGGCGAGTATGACCTGCTCCTGGCTTTCTGCGAGCACCCACAACGCGTCCTGTCGCGCGACCAGTTGCTGGACCTCGCCCGCAACCGGATCTCGGGCAGCATCGACCGCTCGGTGGACGTCATGGTCAGCCGCCTCCGGAGAAAGCTGGAGCCGCTGTCGGACAGCCCCGCCATCATCAAGACTGTTCGGGGCGCAGGCTACATGTTCGTCCCTTCGGTCGCGCGTCGATGAGGCGGCTGCTCCCCAGCACCCTGGCTGGCCGCATCATCCTGGTGCTGCTGGTCGGCTTGATGGCGTTCCATGTCGGCAGCCTGTGGCTGCACCAAACAGGCAGCGATATCCTGCTGGGAAGCACGCAGCAGAAGGTCACTGGCGAGCGGGTCGCCGCGGCCGCCCGCGCCATCGGCATGGTGCCGCCGGATGCCCGCGAGGCAGTGGCCCAGGCACTGTCCTCCCCGGGCTTCCAGGTGCGCTGGCGACCCGGTGTCGCAGTGGGGGCCGTGACGGCCCAGAATCTTACCGCCAGCGGCCATCTGGAGGCCGAAGGTGCGGTCAGTCTGCCGGACGGCGGCCATCTCTGGTACCACGCCGACCCGCTGCAAGCGCAGCCGGAGCACGCCACACTCCTCTCCACCACCGCCATGGCCATCGGCATTTTGGTGCTGGGCCTACTGGTCGTGCGCCTCATCGCGCGGCCGTTGCGGGAGCTTTCCAGCGCGGCCGACCGCATCGGCAGGCCCGGGCAGACGGTCACCGTGCCCGAGGAGGGACCCCGCGAGGTTCGGCAGGCGGCACAGGCGTTCAACCGCATGCAGGCGCGCATCGACCGCCTCATTGCCGACCGGACACAGGCGCTCGCGGCCGTCAGTCATGACCTCCGGACCCCATTGGCACGGCTGCGCCTGCGCGCGGGCTTCCTGGACGACGCCGAGGCGCAACGGCAGATCGACGCCGACCTCGACGAGATGGATGCCATGATTGCCTCCACGCTGGCCTACCTGCGGGGCGACGAGGAGCAGGAGGAGGTCCGGTCCGCCGACATCGCAGCGATGCTCCAGACCCTCTGCGGCGACGCTGAGGACATGGGCAAGTCGGTGACCTATGAGGGGCCTTCGCAGGCGCGGCTTCCCTGCCGGGCCATCGCCCTGAAGCGCGCCTTCGCCAACGTCATCGACAACGCGCTGAAGTACGGCCTCTCGGCCCGGGTGACCCTGTCCGACCTGGGGCAGGAACTCGTGGTTCATGTGGACGACATTGGGCCGGGGGTTCCCGAGGCGCAGCTGGAGAGCGTCTTCCAGCCCTTCTACCGCCTCGAGGAGTCCCGCAACCGCAGCACTGGCGGCTCCGGCCTCGGCTTGGCCATCGCACGGCAGGCGGTCGGCCGCCATGGCGGGTCGGTCGCGCTTCAGAACATCACAGGCGGGGGGCTGCGCGCCAGCATCATCCTGCCTAGACCAGCCTAGGAGCGCGAATATGCGTATCGTCACCACCCGTCGAGGTCTCACAAGCGGCCTACTTGGCTTGGCACTGCTGCCCACGGCCTGTGGCGGGCCGCCCAAGGTCGAAGCTTGGCGGGATCGCACCTGCGGCTGCTGCGGTGGCTGGGTCGCGCACTTGCGGGCCGAGGGCTTCGAGGTCGACGACAAGGTCGTGGATGCGGTCGGGCCATACCGGCAGGCGCTTGGCACACCCTCGGACCTGCTCTCCTGCCATGCCGGGAAGACTGGTCGTTACGCCATGGAAGGGCATGTCCCCGCCGCGGCAATCCGGCGCCTGCTCAAGGAAAGGCCCGACGGCGTTGCTGGGCTTTCCGTGCCCGCCATGCCGATCGGCGTGCCGGGCATGGAGGTGCCGGGCGCGGAGCCCTCGACCTACGACGTCGTCGCCTTTGGCCGCGACGGCGCCTGGCGGCCGTGGATGCGGTTCCGCGGACTGGAAGCCCTATGAGCGAGTCCCCCGCCGTCTCAACCTGCAACATGCTGCCTCGAAGCATGCTGCCGTTCCACGTCATGCAAGGCGCGTCGGTCACCCCCTGTGACCGCCTGCTCGCCGTGCAACGTCGTCGCCCCAGCCCGCCGAGGCGGGCCGGGGCGCCTGCCGAACCCCTGCCATCTCAAGGAGGACACATGGTCCACATGACTTCGAAGGCGATCGGGAAGGTCGCATTGGCTGCAACGCTGCTGCTCGGCGTGGCCGCCTGCGCGCAGCCCGGCGGCCCGCCTGCGGCGACCCCGACCTCGTCGCAGATGTCCTTGCCTCCGACATCCACGACGCCGCCGGGTTCGTCCGCCGCCCAGGGCAGCATGGGCTCCATGCAGGGTCACAACATGGGAGGCATGAACATGCAGCAGATGATGCAGCACTGTCAGCAGATGCGGGCGCAGGCCCAGCAGGGCACGATGTCGCCGCAGATGCAGCAGATGATGCAGCACTGTCAGATGATGAACCACTGACGAGATGGGGCGGGACGCCCCAGGGCGTCCCGCCTCGCACCGCGTGGAAGCCGGGGTGCAGTTCCGCTGACATCAATTGATAAGATGGCGCAAGCGGGCTGACACAGTGGCGGCCCATCCTCTCCAGGTGCCGGACGAGAAACGGCAAACCTGATTGAGGATCTCGCTATGACACCCCGCTTCCAATCCGCGCTTTTCGCCCTCTCCCTGTTTGCGGCGATCGGCACTTCCGCCGCGGTAGCGCACGCCAACGGGCCCATCGAGGTTGTTGGGCAGGGCGAGAACTTTGCCGTGGTCTACCCGCCCGGCCATGACGAGAACGTCGTGGGTGGCGGGCGTGTCGCCGTTGCCGGGGGCGGGGAAAACCTGAGGATTCGCTACCTCGATCCCGGCGCCGCGCACCCGGTCCCCGGCGTTCCGGTTCCGACTGGCGGAGAATCGAGCGGCGTCGCCTACATCCAGCCCGACCACCACTACGGTGCGAAGACGGCCGAGGTGATGAGCAACCCGCACGTCCGGCATCACATGTAGCACCGGCCGACGCTGGCGCAGGACGGCATCACAGTCGCCGGAGCAGCCTGCTCCGGCTACGGTGTCCGGCGCAGCTCGTTGCCGGGAAGCTCAGGCGGGCACGGGCTGGTTGGCGTAGCCCGCTTCCTGGATGGCCGCGGCGAGCTCCGTCTGGGATACCGAGGAGATCACGGTCACCCGCCTGTTCTCCACGTCAGCGCTGAACTCGGCAGCGGTGTCCTTGGCCTTGATGGCGCCCTCTACCTTCTTGGCGCAGCCACTGCACTTCATGCCGGGAACGTCGAAGCGGTACATCGTGCTCTCCTCCTCAATGACCGTCCAACAGGTGGGGCTTTCCACTATGGGAAGGTCAAGGCCAGCAGGGTGTCCGATCGGCGCCCTTGACCTTCCCACAATGGGAAACCCCACCTCCTAGAGCACCGAACGTCGAGCACAGCAGTCTTGGAGGAGTCCCGCAGATGGGAGAGCATCACCACCATCACCATGGTCACGGCGCTCATACGCCAGCTAACGACGACCAGACTCTGGTGCGCGACCCGGTCTGCGGGATGACGGTTGACCCTGCCAAGACGCCGCACCACGCCCACCACGGCGGCGCCGCGTTCCATTTCTGCTCGGCTGGATGCAAGGGAAAGTTCGAGGCTCACCCGGACAGGTACCTGAAGCCGGAGAAGGCTGTCGCGCCGACGGCTGCGCAGAAGGCCGCCATCTACACCTGCCCCATGCACCCGGAGATCCGGCAGCAAGGCCCGGGCAACTGCCCCATCTGCGGCATGGCCCTGGAGCCGCTGGAGATTACTGCCGAGGCCGCGCCCAACGAGGAACTCGCCGACATGACGCGGCGGTTCTGGATCGGCCTGGTGCTGACCCTTCCTGTCCTCGTCCTGGAGATGGGCGCCCACATCCCGGGCCTCGGCATCCATCACCTGGTGCCGCCCAGGGTCTCCGTTTGGGTCCAGTTCCTGCTCGGGACGCCGGTCGTGCTCTGGGCGGGCTGGCCCTTCTTCGTGCGCGGCTGGCAGTCGTTCAGGAACCGCAGGCTGAACATGTTCAGCCTGATCGCCCTCGGGACCGGCGCCGCCTACCTCTATAGCCTGGTCGCGACCTTCGCGCCTGGCGTCTTCCCCGAGGGCTTCCGCGGCATGGACGGCACCGTCGCCGTCTACTTCGAGGCGGCCGCCGTCATCACGGTGCTCGTCCTGCTCGGCCAGGTGCTGGAGTTGCGCGCCCGCGAGCAGACTGGCGGCGCCATCCGCGCCCTGCTGAACATGGCGCCCAAGACGGCGCGGCGCCTCAAGGAAAGCGGCGAGGACGAGGAGATCCCGCTGGCCGAGGTGAGCGTCGGTGACCGGCTGCGGGTGCGTCCGGGCGAGAGCGTGCCGGTGGACGGCGCGGTGCTGGAAGGGAGCGGCGCCGTGGACGAGTCCATGGTCACCGGTGAATCCCTGCCGGTCGAGAAGGCGCCGGGGTCCAAGGTCATCGGCGGCACCGTGAACGGCACCGGCGCGCTGGTCATGCGGGCGGGCAAGGTCGGCTCCGACACCATGCTGTCCCGCATCGTCGCCATGGTCGCCGAGGCGCAGCGCAGTCGGGCGCCCATCCAGCGCATGGCCGACACGGTCTCCGGTTACTTCGTCCCGGCGGTCATCGCCGTGGCGGCGCTGGCCTTCGTCGCCTGGGCAGCCTGGGGCCCGAGTCCCGCGCTCTCCTACGGGCTGATCGCGGCCGTCTCGGTGCTCATCATCGCCTGCCCCTGTGCGCTCGGCCTGGCAACGCCCATGAGCATAATGGTCGGCGTCGGCAAGGGCGCGTCCGCGGGCGTGCTCATCAAGAGCGCCGAGGCGCTCGAGCACATGGAGAAGGTCGACACCCTGGTCGTGGACAAGACCGGCACGCTGACGGAGGGCAAGCCCAAGGTCGTGGCCGTGGTCCCGGCACCCGGCCTGACCGAGGCCGAGGTGCTGCCGCTGGCCGCCAGCCTGGAGCGGTCCAGCGAGCACCCGCTGGCGGCCGCGGTCGTGGCCGCCGCCAAGGAACGCGGCATGGCCTTCCGCGAGCCTGCCGACTTCGCGTCCGTCACGGGCAAGGGCGTGACCGGCACGGTGGGGGGGCGCCAAGTCGCGCTGGGCAACGCGCGGCTGATGCAGGAGCTTGGTGTCGACCTGGGTGGTCTCGCCACCCGGGCCGACGAGCTCCGGCGTGAGGGCGGCACGGCGCTCTTCCTGGCCGTGGACGGCAGGCCGGGCGGCGTCATCGCGGTGGCCGACCCTGTCAAGCAGAGCACGCCCGCCGCGCTGGAGAGCCTGCGCGCCAGCGGCATCCACATCGTCATGCTGACGGGCGACAACCGCACGACGGCGGAGGCGGTGGCCCGCAGGCTCGGCATCGAGGACTTCCAGGGCGACGTCCTGCCCGAGGACAAGCACCGCATCGTCCGGGAGCTCCGCGCCAAGGGGAAGGTCGTCGCCATGGCGGGCGACGGCGTGAACGACGCCCCGGCGCTGGCGGAGGCCGACGTCGGCATCGCCATGGGCACCGGGACGGACGTCGCCATGCAGAGCGCGGGCGTGACCCTGGTGAAGGGCGACCTCGCGGGCATCGCGCGGGCGCGGCTCCTGTCGCGCGCGGTGATGCGCAACATCCGGCAGAACCTGTTCTTCGCCTTCGTCTACAACGCGGCCGGGGTGCCCCTGGCGGCGGGCGTGCTGTACCCGGTCCTGGGCCTGCTGCTCAGCCCGATCGTGGCGGCCCTGGCCATGGCGCTGAGCTCTGTCTCGGTCATCGGCAACGCGCTGCGCCTGCGGGCCGTCCGCTTGCAGGATTAGGCCCGCCTGGTCCTGTGAAGGCATCGGCGTGCTCGCCCCCGGCCGCCAGGGCGAGCACGCCGGTGCTGCAAGGCGACAGCAATGACATCCGGCCTGCGATGCCCCGCAGCTCCAGGCGTCGTGGTCGCATTCGAAGCGAGGTTAAGCGAGGCAGCGCAGGTGCGGAAATCTCCGATGTGCCGCGTTCTTCGCAAGCCGAATAGGAAACCATCCGGCAGACGGACGCTTACTGGCGAAGGCTCGTAGGGCGGATGAACCGATGCGCTGGACGGAAAGCGCGATCCAGGCTGTGACTGCTTTGGTGCTCGCCATATGCGTGTCCATCCTTGCTGTGCCTGCGGTGGCACATAACGCCATGTCCCCGACGTCCCCCCCTGCGGCCCTCACCCAGGCGTCCGCGTACGCTGGTCACGCCACGCCCGCTCCCCACCATGCCCGGATGTCTGGTCCGGCTGCGAAGGCAAGGACGGCAGGCAAGAAGTGCTGCCCGAACTGCGACGGCGATGCCGTCCGGCCAGGCTGCTGCGTCATCGGGCACTGCGGGAGCGGCGCTGCCCTCCTGCCGCCGGTCAGCCCGCAGGTCACGCTCCTGGTCAGCGGCAGCGATTTCTTTGCCATGCCGCCACCTTCGATCGCGGGCATCTTCTCCGACCTTCCTTCTCCACCACCCCGATAAGGCGTCCTGAGCGTCTCCGCAGAGCCCCAGGGCCTGCGGAAGGCGGAGCATGGCCGAGCCCTCCGTCCAACGGGCGCCCGCACCCACGCTCGTCACCTCAATTGGGCAGCCGACCTGCCGAGCAGGCTGGCGAACCCCGCCTCACGGACATCCTAACGGAGAAGAAAGATGCATCAGATGACCCCCGCCATGCAGGCTTGCATCGAGGAATGCCTGCGCTGCCACTCCACCTGCCTGGGCACGGCCATGAACCACTGCCTGGAAGCGGGCGGCAAGCACGTGGAGCCGCATCACTTCAGGCTGATGATGGCCTGCGCCACCATCTGCCAGACCTCTGCCGACATGATGCTGATCGGCACGCCCCACCATAAGCACACCTGTGCCGAGTGCGCCGAGATCTGCGAGGAGTGCGCCAAAAGCTGCGAGGCCGTGGGTGGCATGGAGGACTGCGTCGCGCAGTGCCGCAAGTGCGCCGCGTCCTGCCGCGAGATGAGCGCCTGACGCCGGGACAAGGACCGGACAGCGGGTCCGGTCCTTGTCACCTCCACCGGAAGCAAACGCTTCCCGTGCAGATCAAAACGTTCTGACGGAGCGTCGGCATGAGCCAGAATCAACATCTCAGCAGCCTGCTCACGAACCTCACGGACCGGCTGGCTGACACCCTGCACGGCACGCTGGGCGGGCTTCACTTCGATTTCGAGGCCGGTGGCCACGTCCACAACGTCACCTTCGGCGATGAGAGCGCCGACACCTTGGGCGGCACCGACGGCGCCGAGTTCACCTGGGGCCTCGAAGGCGACGACCGCATTGGCGGGGGCGGCATGGACGATGTCCTCCACGGCGGTGCGGGCGCCGACGTGGTCTCCGGCAACATGGGCGACGACGAGGTCGAAGGTGGCGAGGGCAATGACACCCTCTACGGCGGCCCTGGCGCCGACACGCTGCGCGGCGGCCCCGGGAACGACCACCTGGACGAGGGTGAGGGGCACAGCACCGTCGACGGCGGCATGGGCGACGACACCCTGGTTGGCGGAGGCGGCCCGGACGCCTTCATGATCGGCCGGATGAGCGGCCACGACGTCATCAAGGACTTCACCGCCGGTCCCGGCATGTTCGACCACCTGGCGGTCATGGACGGCCTCCAGTGGACAGACCTTGCCTTTGCGGACACCGCAGATGGGGTCCAGGTCAGTTGGGACGGGGGTTCAGTCCTGCTGGAAGGCGTCTTCAAGGCGGACCTGGCGCAGGACGACTTCATGTTCGGCGACGCGGCCGACCTGCCTCCCGGCCTGCGGGTGCCTGACGGCCCAGCCGACGAGGCACCGACGCCCAGCGTTGCGGGCCCCGAGGTATCCGGTGAGCCACAGGCCGGTGCCATCTTCGACCTTTTGGCCGACCACGTCTTCGATAACCGCACCTTGAGTTTCGACATCGAGGGGAACGCCGTCCTCCGCGGCACCGCTGGTGCCGATACCCTGACGGGGTCGTCGGAATCGGACACCATCTTCGGACTGGCGGGAGACGACACCATCTCAGGCCTGGCCGGGGACGACCATCTCCAGGGTGGCGACGACCGTGACACCATGGCGGGCGGCGACGGCATGGACCGCCTGACGGGGGAGGCTGGCGACGACAGGCTCTTCGGCGGGGCGGAGTCCGACGAGCTCATGGGCGGCGACGGGAACGACTACCTCGACGAGGGCGCCGCGCACGGGATGCTGAACGGCGGCATGGGCGACGACACCCTGGTCGGCGGCACCGGCGCCGACGCCTTCATGGTGTCGATGGACAGCGGCCACGACGTGGTCCTGGACTTCGAGGCGACCGGCGAGGCCCAAGGCGCCTTCGACCACATCGCCTTCATGGAGGGCATCCAGCCTGCGGATGTCGTCATTCAGGACACAGCCGGGGGCGCCCTGGTCGGCTGGGGCATGGGCGAGGACGACACCTTCGCGGGGTCCATCCTCCTCGAGGGCATCGCCAAGGACGACCTGCGGCAGAGCGACTTCATGTTCGCCGAGGCGCCGGGCTTCGTGGAGGGCATTGGCGACTTCGGCTCCTGGTACGTCTTCCCGGAGAGCGGCGGCCCGATCGCCTGAGTTCAAGCGGGGGCTGTCTAGCCAGGCTCACCGCCTCCAATGCGACCGGTGCCTGCGGGCACCGGTCGCGCTCCTGCCAATCGAGACCTGTCGCTGAAGCCGGGCCATCCCGGCCAGCGGCCAGAAAGGGCTTCGCCATGAGCTACGCACGTTTCGGTTTGATGATCCTGGTGTCGACCGTGGTCATGTTCGGCCTGATGTACCTGAACACCTATGCCCTGGAGCACGTCTTCTACAGCCAGACCCGGACCTGGATGGCCCTCGTGATGGGGGCGACCATGGCCGTCATCATGCTGCTGTTTATGCTCGGCATGTACCGGAACCGGACCGCCAACATGGCCATCCTCGGCGCCAGCGTCCTGGTGTTCGCAGGGTCGCTGTGGCTGGTCAGGAGCCAGCAGACGGTGGGCGACGTGGCCTACATGAAGGCGATGATCCCGCACCACTCCATCGCCATCATGACCAGCGAGAGGGCGCGGATCCGGGACCCGCACGTCCGGCAACTGGCCGACAGCATCATCGCGGCCCAGGTGCGGGAGATCGGCGAGATGAAGCAGTTGATTGCCGAACTGGAGGCCAACCCTCCGGCACCCTCTGCGCCGGTGCTGCAGCCCGCGCGCTGATGGTGTTTGTGCGGCGCCCGCGGACTTACTGGGGGCGCATGCCATCGGCAGGGCATCCATCGCGAGACCTTCAGCAGGGAGGGTCCGCTTTGCCCTGCCTCACCTTCCGAAGCGGATAGGCGGCTATCGACCAGAGGCTGCCAAACACCCGAACGCAACACCGGAGTCCCTGCCCTCCGAAACCTGGCGAAACCGCCGCGGCAACGAAGGAGCACGGGCGCCATCCTACCCGTTTAGGATTCCCGCTAGGGATAGAAACGCGACCGCGTCCCCGGCCCGCAGCATCCCGACGTCTCGACCTACCCTGACCTAGCCATCGGCCGCTACCAGCGGCATGAGTCGCGCCGACCCTGGCTTGCTGATGTGCTCGACCACGAGGTCCGGCCCGACCATCGCGGGGGCGAACTCTTCCCTCCCCGGCTTCCGGTCCCAGCCGGACGCCAGGCGCGCTGGCAAGGATTTCAGGCCGCCGTCCACAGCCCCGGTAAGCCGAGCTACCAGCGGGCGCCCGAACAGGATGCCGCTAACCAGCGCGGCCACCAGGTTGCCGGGCAGGAACAGGCAGCGCGCCGTGCCGATGCCGCCGAACACCAGTGGCTTGCCCGGCTTCAGCGCCACGGCGCACCAGGAGCCGTGGCCACCGGCGTCATGCAGGGCGCCCAGCAAGTGGTCGGCCTCGCTGCCGGACACGCCGCCCGAGGCGACGATGGCGTCGCACCCGGACGCCCGCTCCAGGGCGGCCGCGATGTCGGATCGCCGGTCAGGCAGCAGGCCCAGGCCAAGGATTTCGACGCCCATGCCCCGCAGCAAGGCGGCCAGCATGGGGCGGTTGCTGTCGTGGATGGCGCCCGGCGCGTGCGGCATGCCCGGCTCGAGCAGCTTGTCACCGGCGGAGGGCACGGCGACCCGCGGCCTGCGCCGGACCGCGACGTCGCCCACCCCAACCGCAGCCAGCAACGCGAGGTGGCGCGGGTCGAGCCGGGTGCCCGCCTCCAGCACCGCCTCGCCCGCTTGGAAATCCTCACCCCGGCGGCGGATGTTGGCATCCTGCAGGAGCGTCGGCGACGCGACACCGGAGTGCGGGTCCACCCGGCAGCCCTCCTGCATCGCGACCGCCCAGACGCCCTCGGGGACGGCGGCGCCGGTCAGCAGGCGCACCGCCTCACCGGCGCCCACACGCGGCAGGCCACCCGCGCCCGCCGGAAGGTAGCCGACGACCTGGAAGGGGCCGGGCCCCGGCCCGCCGACGCCATAGCCGTCCACGGCGGCGCGGTCGAACGGCGGCATGTCCGATGTCGCCAGTACAGGATTCGCCAGCACCCGCCGGGCCGCCGCCGACAATGAAACGAGCTCGACGCCCCGCACCGGATGGACGTCGGCGAGAAGCCGTGCGCGCGCGATCTCGACGTCCACAAGGCCCGCTTGCAGGTCGCAATCGGAGCATGCGGGGCGGGGCGCGAGGCTGGTGGTCACGACCCCGCATTCTCCTTGAGATAGGCCAGCAAAGCGTTCAGGCGTGCCTCGTCCTTCATGCCAACATAGGACATGCTGCCTCCGGGCACGACCTGCTTGGGGGCCTGCAAGTAGGCGTGCAGCGTCGCCTCGTCCCAGGTCAGTCCTTCCGCCGCCCTTGTGCGCATGGCGTTCGAGTAGCGGAAGCTCTCGACGGCTGCCGCGCGGCGGCCCAGCACTCCGGCGAGGCCGGGGCCGACGCGGTTGCGGCTGTCCACGCCGTGGCAGGCGCCGCACTGGCTGCGGAACAGTTGCTCGCCCGACGGGACGGTCTGGGCGAGAGCCGGGAAGGCGAGGAGCGGCACGCAGAGCAGGGCCGAGGCAAGGACTCGCATGGGGTCTCCAATGGCAGGGGGAGCGTGACGACGCAGCCGGGCGGCCGCGTCGCAGGGTGCCCGATCTCAAGTCTGGGCCCGGTACTCCTGGGTCTTCCAAGACAGGTGGCGGACGGCTTCGGGGGCGTCGCTGAGCTTCCGGATGTTCGCCCAGGTCTGCTTGTAGTTTGGTATGACCAACTCGTTGGTCGCCTTGCTGACCACGTTGCCCTGCACGCCCGTCGGGTAGCCGAACAGCATGAAGGTCTGGTTGCGGCCGAGGCCCCCCTCCGGCCATGCGACCGCCTGGGTGGCGCCGTTGCCGTTGAAGACCTCGACGAGGTCGCCCGGCTTTAGCGCCAGCTCGCCCATGTCATCCGGGTTCATGCCGATGTAGGGGTACGGGAAGCGGTCGCGAACAAAGTCGTTGTGCTGGTCGAGGTAGGCCGACTGCCAGACGTGGTTCGCGCGGCCGTTGTTCACCAGGAAGCGTTGCGAGTCCTTCTCTGCCTGCTTGCCCTGGGCCTGCAGCCCCCGCCATGGGGTGGCGGCGAATACCGCCTTGCCGTCCGGGCGGTTGAACTTGCCGTCGGCGTAGAGGCGCTTGGTCCCAAGGATTCGCTCGCTGCCGCCGGTGGTCGCCGCCGGTGTGCCGGTCGCACCGGCGCCCGGCGCCGCCTGCTGGACGGGTTCGCGGCCGCGGGCGCCCTCTATGCCGGGCCCCTGCACCACCATGCCGGGCGAGGCGCCGGTGGTCGTGCCACCAGCCACCGCGCCGGTGGTCTCCAGCCCGACTGCGGGCTCTTGGAACCCGTTGGTGCCCATGGCGCGAAGCCGGGCGTAGGTGACGAACTCGCCGCCCTTCTCGTGCTGGTGGTAGCCATCCATGAACGCGTCCTCCTCCGTCTTCCAGTCGTAACCCCGGAAGCGGTCGGCCACGGCGGCGTTCCCGGCCGTGCGGAAGGAGCGCTCCAGGGCCTGCGCCAGGCGCGCGACGATGAGGCAGTCCGGCATCGCGTTGCCCGGCGGGTCCATGTAGCGCTCGGTCAGGCGCATGCGGCGCTCGCCGTTCATGGAGGTCAGGTTCATCTCCCCCGAGGTCGCCGCCGGGAGGACCACGTGCGCGCAGGAGCCGATCTGGGTCGGCACGATGTCCACGTCCACGCTGAACAGGCCGCCCGCGCGGATGGCCTTCATGATGGCCTCCACCTGGGCGGCGCGGTCACCGGCGGGGACGGAGTCCATCGCCTCCTTCACCATGTTGGTCCGGCGCTGGTAGGCGCGCTTGAACTCGGAGGCGTTCAGGGTCGTCTTGAAGTGGTCGCAGCCCCAGACGTGGTGGATGCCGCCCTTGCCGCCGATGAGGAGCTCGTCGACGTTCTGGGCGGGCTTGCCGACATGGGCGTCGGAGGGGCGGGCATAGCCTTCCTGGTGACCGCCGAGGCGGACGCAGCCGCCGCCGGGGCGACCGATGTTGCCCGTCGCCAGGGCGATGTTCACCAGAGACTGGTTGGTGCGGTAGTTGTCGTTGCCCCAGATGATGCCCTTCTCGTATGCGAGCATCGTGCGGCGCCGGGCGCCACCCTGCTTGGGCTCCGCGATCCAGGCCGCCGCCTTGCGGATGTCCTCCGCCGACACACCGGTGAGCCGGGCCGCCTCCTCCACCGTGGTGCGGTTGGCGCCGATCGCGGCGTCGTAGTTGCTGGTGCTGGTGGCGATGAACGCCTTATCGGCCCAGCCCTTGGTCGCGATCTCGGTGAACAGCGCGTTGAACAGCACGAGGTCGGTGCCGCTGTTGATGCGCAGGTGGAGCACGTTCTCCTTTCCCGCCTCGGCCTCGCAGGCCGCGATGGTCACCGTCCGGCGGGGGTCCACCACGATGATGCGGGCGGCGGCGTGCGGCTCGTTCGGCAGCTGGCTCTGCTTCTTGTCCAGCGTCGAGCCGCGCAGGTTCGGCACCCAGTGGTTCAGGAAGTAGTTGGTCTGGGTCTCGAGGGAATTGGCGCCCGCGATGAACAGGGTGTCCGCGAGCTCGGCGTCCTCGTAGCAGTTGTTCAGCTCACCCACGCCCATGTCGCGGGAGCCGTGCACCTCGGAGTTGTAGGCCGGACGGTTGTGGATCCGGATGTTCTTCACCTTCATGCTCTGGAAGTAGAGCTTTCCGGTCGCCCAGGTGTTCTCGTAGCCGCCGCCCGCTCCGCCGTGGTCGTAGGCGGAGACCAGCAGGCCGTCCTCGCCCTGCTCCTCGATGACCCGGCGCGTGACCTCGGCGACCAGCGCGACGCTGTCGTCCCAGGAGGCGGGCGACATGGTGCCGTAGCGCCAGACCAGCGGGTCGGTCAGGCGCGCCTGCTGCGTCCCGGTGACGGTGGAGTAGGACATCTCGGCCATGCGGGCGCCGCGGATGGAACCGAGGCCGGAGTTCACCACGCAGTCGTGGTCGGGCTTGATGACGATGTGGACGTCCTGCCCGTTGTGCCGGACGACGTTGTACATGGACGGCGCCGCCCAGGCGGCGCTGTCGGCGCCGAGCTGGCCCCGCATGTCCTCGCCGTAGGCGTTGTCGTCCGGCGCCGGGCCGCCCTGGCGGTTCACGGGCCAGGAGTAGGCTTTGTAGCCGCAGCCCACGATGCAGTAGTGGCAGACGACGTTGTTGACCTTGGCGTCCCGCGGCGGGATCGGCAGGCGGTCGATGTTGCGCTTGTAAGCCATGTTCCCGCCCTCCTCAGGCCAGCACGTTGGAGTGGCGGCCGTACAGCAGCTCGTCCACGCCCTCGGCGTGGATGTCGCCACCCGCGTCCACGCGCAGGCGGAACTGGGCCAGGTTCTGGGTCGCGTGGCCCCAGACCTGCAGGCCGCCCTTCTCGCAGTCGAAGCGGCTGTAGTGGCCGAGGCAGTTCAGGGTGCGGTCGTCGGCCTGGTAGAACATGGGGTAGCCCTTGTGTGGGCAGAGGTTCGAGAAGGCGACGACGTCGCCGTCCGGGCCGACGCCACCTTCGACCCGCGTGCCGAGCTTGATGAGCACGCCCGTGCTGTCGGCGTCCGGGTAGCTGATGTCCATGGGCTCGTTGACCTTCAGGTCGCGCATGTTGCCCAGCCTGCTGACCGGGTACGCCACGCGCGCCAGGGCCGGTGTCGCCTTGGCGGGCGCCTGCGGCACCGTGGAGGCCGCCGCCGCGCCAGCCACCGCCAGCGCCCCCCGTCCCAGGAAGAAGCGGCGGCCGCTCTCCGTAAGCTTGTTGCAACCCGACATTTCCGTCTCCCCGCTCTCAGGCGACGACAGCATTGCAGCGGGCGTGCCAACGGCGCCCGTGACGGCGGTGGCTTACGGTGCCTTGGAAATCAGGATGTTGACGGAGGATTGCTGTCACCGGACCGTCACCGGAGTCCAGGAAGCTGGACTTGGCGCCGTCCGGGTCCAGAAGGCTGGACTTTGCGCCCCCGCTCGCAAGGCAAGAACGAAAGGCATCCTGGACCGTTGCGGCGCCTACGTGACATCGTGGTCGGGGCCTCGCCCGACGCCGCACGTCGTGTGTAGTATTGCGCCCCTTCTGCTATCAGTGATGCATCCCATGGCCAGAACATCAACGGCACTGACAGAGCGCGTCGGCGTTCAGGAAGTGAACCTCATCTTCACCAAGCGCCTGAAGTGGTTCTTCCGCGAGCAGACGATCAGCGACTTTGGTGTCGATGCGGAAGTCGAGATTGTTGACGAAGAGGGAGAGCCAACGGGACAGCTGATTGCGCTTCAGGTTAAGTCGGGCACCTCTTTCTTCCAGCACAAGGATGCAGAGGGGTACACGTTCTACGGTGAGCCTCGCCACCTCGAGTACTGGCTGCGGCACTCCCTCCCAGTGTTTCTGATCCTCCACAATCCAGAAACCGGCCTCACCCTCTGGCAACGTGTTGAACGCCATCTGACAAGGCAGACAAAGAAGGGCTGGGCCATCCACATCCCTTCTCGGAACGTGCTGGATGAGAAGGCGAAGCCCGCCCTCGCCAGCGGGATCGGCACGGACCGTGCGTCGATCAAGCGTTATCGCTTCGCGGCCGACAAAGCAGACATGGAGGAATACCGAGACAAGGAAGTCTTCTTCAGTTTCGACTTCTGGGTCAACAAGACCCTGGGTCTTCGCAAGATAGACGTTTACTACGGGAGTTATGAAAAGAGCCAACCGGATTCCCAAATTGGTGTCTGGGGTACAACTCACACACCTCACGGAGTCATGAACCACTTCTTCCCGTGGCTCACCTACCAGTACGCCAAGCTCATCCCTGCGGAAGAACAGTCCAACGAGATCGAGACCCACATCGTGCAGGTGGAACTGAACGAGGCGGCGAAGCAGTTCCTCGCCGTGGAAGCCTTCTTCGAGGATCCAGATGATCCTGAGCCGCCAGAGGAACCGGAGAGGGATGACGAAGACGAGTGCGACGAAGAAGACTACAATGAATGGGCGTTCAGACGAGCCATGGAACGTGATTAGCCCTGAGCGCTTGTTTCGGAGCCTGGTGTAAGCGCTGCTGCCTGTCAGTTTGGGCGAACCACCGTCCGCTCAGGCTTCATCCGATCACCGCAAACCCAGCTTCCGGATCTTCTCGAACAGCGTCGAGCGGCCGACGCCGAGGATGCCCGCCGCGACCTCCACCTCGCCGGACGCGGCGGCGAGCGCGGCGGAGACCGCCCGCCGCTCGGCGTCCGTGACCGCCTCGGCCAGCGTCCCGACCGCCGCCACGGGGCTGGCGCCGTTGGACGCGGTGCCCCCCAGGAGGTCGTCGACACCGACCCAGGGCCCGTCCGCCAAGGCGGCGGCCCGCTCAACCCTGTTGCGGAGCTCGCGGGCGTTGCCGCGCCAGTCCGCTTCCTCCAAGGCGCGCTCCGCCCGGCTGTCCAAGCCCCGGATGCCGCGGGCCGAAGCCAGGGATGCGTTGGCAAGGAATTGGCGCGCCAGCGGCACGATGTCGTCGCGGCGCATGCGGAGCGGCGGGATCTCGATGCGGATCACGTCGAGCCGGTAGAGCAAATCCTCGCGGAAGCGGCCGTCGCGCACAAGCTGGTCCAGGTCGGCGTTGGTCGCCGCGACGACGCGCGCGTGGAACGCCAGCGTGCCGGAGCCGCCCACGCGGGTGTACTCGCGCCCTTCGAGCAACCGCAGGAGCTTGGCCTGCAGCCCGGGCGCCAGCTCGGCGACCTCGTCCAGGAACAGCGTGCCTGCCCCTGCCCTTTCGGCGCAGCCGATCCGTCGCATGGCGGCGCCGGTGAAGGCACCGCGCTCGTGGCCAAAGACTTCGCTCTCCGCCAGCTCGGCCGGGATGGCCGCGCAGTTCACCGCGACGAAGGGCGCCGCCGCACGTGGGGACAGGCGGTGCAGGAGCTTGGCCGCCACCTCCTTGCCGGTGCCGGTCTCGCCGAGCAGCAGGACCGGGCAGTCGCTGGGCGCCGCCCGGCGCACCGTCGCCTCGATCCGGCGGATGGCGGCCGAGACGCCCAGGGTAGCGTCTGCCGCGGGCACCACGCGCCGGGCCATCAGGGCACCAACGCGGCCGAGGAGGTCCTGGATCTCGACGGGCTTCACCAGGAAGTCGTCGGCGCCCGCCTTCATGAGCCGGATGGCCTGGTCGACGCCAGCGTAGGCCGTCATCACCAGCACGGGCGTCCCGGCGAGACGGCTGCGTTGGGACAGGAAGAGCTCCTCCCCGGAGCCGTCCGGCAGGTGCAGGTCGGACAGCAGCAGGTCGGGCACCCGCCGCTCCAGCGAGGCAGCGGCCTCGACGGCGCCGGTCGCGACCTCGACGCCGTACCCCTCGATGCGCAGGCGCTGGGCCATGGTGCCCGCCGTCGTCGGGTCGTCCTCGACGAGGAGGATCTGGCCTCGTTCAGCTGGCATGGGCGACCTCCTTGGCGTGGGAGGGGACCGGCAGCTCGGCGACCAGCCGCGTTCCCCGCGGTGTCGGCTCGCGCGTGATCCGTCCCCCCTGGCTGCGCGCCAGCCGGGCGGCGGTCCAGAGGCCGAGCCCGCCACCAGAAGGTGGTGGGCCGTCCGGGTCCGCGAGGAGGCTTTCGGCTTCGGCGGGTAGGCCGGTGCCGACATCGCCCACCTCGATGACCGCGCCGCCCTGGCTGAGTCCCTGCGCGCGGAAGCCGAGGACGCCTTGCGGCGGCGAGGCGGCGGCCGCGTTGAGGAGCAGGTTCAGCGCGATCTGCCGGGCCAGCGTCCGGTCGACGCGCACGCCGTCCGGCAGGTCGTTGCGCCAGTCGAGGGTCAGGCCACGGCGTGACACCTCGTGGCGGATGAGCAGCCGCAGGTCCTCGAAGTCCTGAGCCGCGAGTGGTGCCTCGCCCGGCCCCGTCTTCCAGGATGACAGCCCTGCGCGGACCACCTTGCGTATGTCGTCCAGGCCCCGCCTGAGCAGGCCGACGGCCTCCTCGCGGATGTCGCGCCTGTCGCCGTACTCGGAGAGGGTGTCCACCGCCGTCATCAGGCCGCCGAGCGGGTTGTTCACCTCGTGGGCCATGGCCGCCGTCAGGCGCCCAAGCTGGGCGCGGCCCTCCTCCCGGGCCAGCCGCCCGGCCATGAGGTCCCGCTCCGCGATGGCGGCCACGGCGCCGTTCCACGCGTTCACCAGGGCCAGATGCTCAGGGCCGGAGCCCGCCTGCGCATCCAGGGGCTCGGGGCGCCTCCCCTGGGCGGCCTCGAGGAGCCGATGGCGGAGCCGCTCGGTCGGCAGGAGGATGCGCCGGACCAGTAGCGCGCCTGCGGCGGCGAACAGCGCCGCGATGCCGATGTTCGCCAGGACCAGCGCCCTGACCACCGCGTCCCGCTCCGCCAGCAGCGCACCGATGTCGGCCTTGGCCACCAGCCGACCGACCGGCACGCCACCTTCCAGCAGGACCCGCGCCACGACAGCCCGCCCGGCCCGCTCGTCGATGGCGGGCGACCCCGAGGCGATGGCCTGGTCAGCCGGGCCAGACAGAGACCGCGGCAGCGCGGCGCCGGTACGCAGCACCCGCGGGCTCGAGGATGCCAGGACCGAGCCGTCTGGCAGGACCACAACCGACAGGGTGGGCCGGAGGGCTTCGTACTGCCCGCTGGCACGGTCCAGGGCGTCGAACGCCTCCCAGACGTCGGCCCGCACGGCGGCTGGCTGGACAGCTGTCGCCAGCCCGTCGAGGAAGGCCGCCCCCAGGGCCGCCAGGTGGCGCCCCTGGTCCGCCTCCATACGCGCCAGCACCGCCTGCCCGGTGACGGTGGCCACGCCAGCCACCAATGCCGCCACCGTCAAGGGAACGGTGAGCAGCAGCGGCCAACGTCGTGGGTCCAGCTGAGCCCGGAGCCGCCGCGGTCCCGCACGCCTCATGCCCGGCTCTCCAGGTCTTGGGACATCGCGCGGATGCCGTCGTAGAGGCCGGGGCTCCCGGGCATGAAGCCGTCCAGGCGGAGCGCGCGGAGGATCTCGGTGCCCGCCGGGGAACCCGCCATCGCCAGCAGGGCCGCCTCGATGCCGCGAGCCGCGGCGCCCTGCCGCGACACGGTGAGGCAGCAGACCGGCGGGAAGCCCTGCCATGCGGAGCGGGCGACAACGTCAGTCGTCGAGGTGAGCCCAGGCTCCGTCTCGGCCATGGTCTCCCAGACGTAGCCGTCGACGGACCCGCTTTCCGCCAGGCCGCTGCTCACGGCCCGGACCACGTTCCGGTGGCCGTAGGCGAAGAAGGTGGCGCCAAAAAACGTCGCCGGGGACTGGTGCTCGCCCGCGAGGAGCCAACGGGTTGTCAGGCACCCGGAGTTGCTGTCCGGGTCGGAGAAGGCGTGGCTGCGGCCCCGGAGGTCCGCGAGCGACCTCGCCCGCAGGCTGGGGTCCGCGATGAGGTAGGACTGGTAGAGTGGGCGCCCGCGGTGCACCGGCACGGCGAGAACCGACAGCCTGTCGGCGTGCCGCACGTAGGGGAAGCCGCAGATCCAGGCGGCGTCGAGCTGCCCCGTGAGAAGGAGCGCGACAACCTCCTGGTAGGTCCGGCGCTTCACGAGCTCAACAGGGGTACCGAGCGCCGCCGCCATCTGGCTGGACAGCGCCCGCAGCAGGGCAAGGTCGGATTCGAGGAAGACTGGGGTGAGGCCGAAGCGGACCGGGGCCAGAGAGGTCGCACGGGCCCTGCGCGGCCCGGCCAGGGCCACGGCGGCCAGGACGGCCCTTCGGCCTGCGGGGCACGCTGGAGCCATTCGTTCCACCCCCAGGCGACCCACTTACGGGTTCTACCTGCAGCCCTGCATTCGGCGCTCCTTTCGCCGGATTGTCACGTGCTTTGCGAGCGGGGCGTCAGACGGGGGCGTGACGTGCCACGAGGCTCTTGGGGAGCAGGAAGGTCAGGAGGGCGCAGGCGGCGAGCATCGCGGCCGACCCCCAGAGGCATCCTTCCAGACCGGCGTACTGCGTCAGCACGCCCGACAGCAGGATCCCGCCCAGCCGTCCGGCCGCGTTGGCAGCGTAGTAGAAGCCGACGTCCTCGGCGGCCTTCTCGGACCCGGCGTAAGCCAGGATCAGGTAGGAGTGCAGTGAGGAATTCACAGCGAAGGCGAAGCCGAAGATGGCCAATCCGGCGACCACCACGAGGTCGGGGCGCCCGACCGCGCCCGTCGCCAGCACGATGCCGAGCACGACGGGGATGGCCGCGAGCGCCGTCCCCCAGAGCCGCGCCTCCGGCACCTCGCGGGATAGCCCGTCCGGGCTGCGGCGGACCACCTGCGGCGCCAGGCCCTGCACGCCGCCGTAGCCGATCGTCCAGGCGGCCAGGAAGGTCGAGACGCCGACGTAGTTCCAGCCCTGGCCATACAGGAACACCGGCAGGCCCACGACGAACCAGACGTCGCGGGAGCCGAACATGAAGACGCGGGCAGCCGCGAGCAGGTTGACGCCGCGGTTCTTGGCGAAGAGTTCCCTGAAGCTCCTGGACGCCTTGGCCCTGCCCAGCTCCCGGGGGAGCGACAGCAGCACGCCCACCAGGGCCACCACCAGCAACGCCACCAGCGCCCAGAGCGCCGGACGGAAGCCCGCGGCCTGGAGCAGGAAGCCCCCAAGGAAGAAGCCGAAGCCCTTCATGGCGTTCTTGGAGCCGGTGAACCAGGCGACCCAGCGGAACAACTGACCGGCGCCCTGCTGCGAGGACGCCTTGATGGCCGACTTCGAGGCCGTCTTGGTCAGGTCCTTGGCCACGCCGGAGATGCCCTGGGCGCAAACGACCCAAGCCACAGATGCCGCGGCGCTCCAGGCCGGGTCGAGCGCCGACAGCATCAGCAGGCCGCCGATCTGCAGCGTCAGGCCAATGGCCAGCATCCGCGGGATGCCGAACTTCGCGGCCAGCCACCCGCCCCCGAGGTTGGCGAAGATGCCCGCCGCCTCGTAGAGCAGGAACAGGAAGGCCAGTGTGAAGGGGGTGTAGCCGAGCTGGTAGAAGTGCAGCAGCACCAGCATCCGCAACGCCCCATCGGTGAGCGTGAAGCCCCAGTAGGCGCCGGTCACGATGATGTAGTTGCGGACGGCCGACATCAGACGCCGCGCTCCCCGACGATGCAGGCGAGGTCGACCATCCGGCAGGCGTAGCCCATCTCGTTGTCGTACCAGGCGTAGACCTTGAGCATGGTGCCGTCGGTCACCAGCGTGCTGGGCGCGTCGACGATGGCGCTGCGGGTGTCGTTGGCGTAGTCGGCGGAGACCAGCGGGCGCTCCTCGTAGCCGAGGATGCCCGCCAGCGGCCCGGCGGCGGCGTCGCGGAACAGGGCGTTCACCTCCTCCGCCGTGGTCTCCCGCCGCAGCTCGAAGACGGCGTCCGTCAGCGAGGCGTTCAGCACCGGCGCCCGGACGGCGTGGCCGTTCAGGCGGCCCTGGAGTTCCGGGTAGATGAGCGCGATGGCGGTGGCGCTGCCGGTGGTCGTCGGCTGCAGGGACAGCATGGCCGACCGGGCGCGCCGCAGATCCTTGTGGGGGGCGTCCACCACGACGTTGGTGTTCGTCGGGTCGTGGATGGTGGTGATCTGGCCGTGGCGGATGCCGATGGCCTCGTGGACGACCTTCACCACCGGCGCCAGGCAGTTCGTCGTGCAGGACGCCGCCGTCAGAAGCCGGTGCCGGGCCGGGTCGTACTCGTGGTCGTTGACGCCCACCACGATGTTCAGGGCCGCCGCGGCCGGGTCCTTCACCGGCGCCGCCACGATGACGCGCTTCACGCCGCGGTCGAAGTACTGCTGGAGCTGCTCCTGCTTCAGGAACTTGCCAGTGCACTCCAGGACGACATCGCAGCCGAGGTCTCCCCAGGGGAGGTCGCCCGGCGCCGCCGCGGCGCTGAAGCCGACGCGCCGGTCGCCGAGGCGCAACGCCTCGCCGCCCTCCGCCGCGATCCGCTCGCGCCAGCGGCCGTGGATGGTGTCGAACTCCAGCAGGTGCGCCGTCGCCTCGACGCCGCCCTTCAGCTCGTTGACGTGGACGACGTCCAGCCGGTTGCCCGCGCGGGGGTCGTCCGTCTCGCGGTGGACGCCGCCCATGGCGGCACGGAAGGCCAGACGGCCGATGCGGCCCATGCCGTTGATGCCGACGCGCATGTCAGCGCTCCCTTGCGACGGTGAGAGGGGATTCGCCGAGGTCGTCCACGCGGTGGCGCAGGGACAGCCGGTCGAGCGCGTCCACCTTGAGATTGGTGAGGATGCCGAGGCGACGGTGCAGGCTGGCGTAGAGCTCGTTGACCATCAGCTGGCGGTCCGGAGACCCGGCCTCGTAGCGGCCGGGGCCGGGCAGCGGCCATGACGCCGTGATGGCCTGCCCGCCGAAGTCGGGGCAGTGCTGGCCCTGGAGCTCGTCGCAGAGGGTGATGACGAAATCCATCCTCGGCGCGTCCGGCCCCTGGAACTCGCGGTAGGACTTGCTGCGCACCGCGGAGACGTCGTGGCCGAGGCTCTCCAGCTTGCGCAGGACTTCCGCCATTGGCCGCGCCGCCGGATCGGAGCCCGCCGAGTAGGCGCGGAAGCGGCCGCCGCCGAGCTTGTTCAGGATGGCCTCGGCCATGACCGAGCGGGCCGAGTTCCGGGTGCACAGGAACAGCACGTTGAAGGCGGCGACCATGGGGCCGTCCCGCAGGGGTGCTGCCGCCGGTGCCGGAGTCAGGCTGCCGCACAGTTCCGGGCGGCCACCGCAGCAGGTCTCGGTCAGGAAGGTGACGACGTGCCGCAGCCGGTCGATCTGGGCGGCGTAGATGAGGCTGCGCCCCTGCCGCGTGGAGCGGATCAGCCCGACCTGCTCCAGGCCCCTGAGGTGGAAGGACAGCGTGGACGGGACGATGCCGAGCCGCTCCGCCAGGACGCCCGCTGGCAACCCGTCCGGCCCGGCGTCCAGCAGGGTGCGGAGCAGGTCGAGGCGGGAACCCTGGCCGAGGGCGGAGAACACGGACGCGGCTTCGGTGGCTTCCATGCTGTCGCCATAGTCGAACGGCGCGGCCGTGTCCCCCGCGGGCCGCGGCCCGGCGCAGCCACCGCCACCGGCGGCCGACGGGCGCCGACCAGCGGCAGGCGGGTCGAGGTCTCGGGGGTCACGGCCGCGCATCGCCCTTAGCCCGCCGGGCGCCGGTCCATGATGACGCGGTTGCGCACCGCGTCCTGGATGGCGCGGAGCCGCTCCGCCGGTAACGGCACGAGCCCGATGCGGGCCAGGTAGCCTTCCCGGCCCAGGGCGTGATCAGAGGCGTACTCGGCGAGGAATTCCTTGAGGCCGGGCACGCGGTCGATGTTCGGCCGCTTCACGTACAGGAACAGCGGGCGGGAGAGCGGGTACTGGCCAGAGGCGATGGTCTCCACCGTGTCGTCGACCCCGCCGACCATCGAACCCTCGATGCGGTCGCGGGCGGCCTCCAGGAAGCTGAACCCGAAGATGCCCAGGGTGCCGTCGGCGCCGTTCGCGATTTTGGCCACGATGGCATGATCGTCCTCACCGGCGTCGGTCCAGCGGCCGTCCTCGCGCACCGTGGAGCAGACCCGGGTCCGCTCGGCGGCTTCCTCGATGGCCTGGACCTCCGGTGCCGTGCGGCACGCGGGGATCATCGCCAGTTCGGTGAAGCTGTCGCGCGTGCCCGAGGTCGGCGGCGGGCCGATGACGCGGATCGGCCAGTCCGGCAGCTCCGGCGAGATCTGGCGCCACGAGGTGTAGGGGTTCGGCACGAGCCGCCCGTCCCGCGGCACCTGCTTGGCAACGCCGAGCCAGAGCTGAGCCAGCGTGAAGTTCGGCGAGGC
Organism: Roseomonas sp. TS2; assembly: GCF_058833935.1. NCBI lineage: Bacteria > Pseudomonadati > Pseudomonadota > Alphaproteobacteria > Acetobacterales > Roseomonadaceae > Roseomonas > Roseomonas sp. TS2. The sequence goes on from NZ_JCACVY010000004.1 coordinate 53,668, forward strand.
GAGGCCCTTCCGGTGGGCGACGACGATGCCGTCGTAGCCGATGGGGATCTCCATGATCTCGTTGACGCCGTTCCGCACGCACAGGGCGAACTCGCCCGCGTTGATGCGGCGCGAGGCGTCCTGCACGTCCGGGTTGCCGAGGCCGTTGCTGCGGCAGAACTGGGCGAAGCCGTGCACCGTGCCGGTGCTGGCCACCCGGACCCGCTCCCCGCCCGCTGCCTTACCGACCGCCTCGGCGACGGCCCGGCTGAACGGGGCCACCGTGGAGCTGCCGGTGACCTGGGTGACCTCTCGGGTCTCGGCCTGCGCGGGCGCGGCCACCCCGAGGAAAGCCGCCGCGGTCCCCGCCAGCGCGAGCAGCCTACCCGCCCGCGGCACCAAGGCCCCTGCCCGGTTTGGCTTCGTGGTCCCGGCCGCTGTGGCGCCGGACGTCGGCTTCGACGACATCGCCGTGAACTCCTGCTTCGCGCATATCGAACGTCGGTTCGATATTTGTGGAAACGTCGTATCATCTCGCCAAGAAGCTGTCTGTTTCAGTTCCGTGAACTCTCCCCGTCGGGGGAGGGGCATTTGATGCCAGTTGATGGCGGGCGTACGGCGCATCAGCGAAGCCCTGGCGGGCTGCCAGCCGTCCTGCCCGCGCCTGGCGGAAGCCGGATGGGAGCCTCCGCGCAGCCAACGACGTGCGCGGAACCCAGAGCGGTCAACCCTGTTTCTCGGCCTGCCGCCGCACCTCGTCGCTGGCCGACTAAGGCATGCCGAACCGGCGGCGCGCGGTCCCCCTGGAATCTATTCAAGATTCGGAGCCGATTCCGCTCGCGGAATCAGTCGGTTACGGGGCTCTTCCCCTACGGATCGCGCGGAACTTCACTACGGATCGCGCCGGAATGGCTTCCCTGGACGCAGTGACGCCGACGCGGCGGCGCCGGTGGCCGATTGACCCTGCGCATTTACCGTGGAGCTCCACGCCCTGTGGGGCGGCGCTTGCTGGCCGTGGAGTTCCACGGTATTCGCGTTGCCCCTTGGCACCGTCGAGGTCCGCCGAGAAACAAGGATTGGGCGCTGCATGGGCACGCCACCGATAGCAGAACGCGACAAGGAACTGCTGCGGCTGCTGCGGTCCGAGTTCGGGTTCGACCTCGAAGGCTGGCTGCGGGCGCACGGCGCCAAGCTGTACTCGGACGCTCTCAGGAGCGTCCTGCACGCGTACTCGCGCGGCCCCGTCGCGGCCAGCGGCGGGTCGGAGCCGATAGGCGAGGCCGCCAGGCAAAGATTTCTCCGGTCGCGCCAGCGCCACGAGGACGATTGGCTGCTGCGCCACGTGCTGGACCCGGTTTCCCCTGACTGCCTGCTTCCTCCGGACCGGGCGAAGGCGCTGCGCGCCCGGCTGCTGGCCAAGCTCCGCGACCGGGCGCGGATCGCCCGTGGCCCTGTCCTGACGGTCCGCGTTTCCGAGGAGACGGCCCTCGGGCTGGACGAGATCGGCCGCAGGCTGTTCGGGTGCACGAGCCGCTCGGAGACGGTGAAGGCGATGGCCCGGGTCGCGACCACGCACCTGAGGTCATCAGAAGGAAAACGGGATGGGTCGGGCGCCGGGTAACCGGGGCTGCCCGCCGCCACGCCGTCGGGGAAAGGACAACCACCATGGGCCGCCGCACGACGCCGAGGCGTGAGAGGATGGCCGCCATGCTGCTCCAGCAGGAGGTCGGCGACGATTGCTTCGCGTGGCTGGCCAAAGCTGGCGTGGCGATGCGGCACCCGGGCGTGCTGAGGCGCGTCGGGCAGTACCGGGAGGCTGGGGGGCCGGAACCCATCCTGGCCTTCCCGCCCGAGGCGACCGACGAAGAGCACAACGCGCTCGCAGATTCATTCCCGGTGCGCCGCACGGCGTGGCGCGCAGCACGTGGCGCCGCGCAGGCGGATTGGCTGACCCGGCACGTGCTGAATCCGCACTCGCCCGACTTGCTGGTGACCGAGAAGTTCGCCGTGGCCACGCGGGCGCGGCTGCTGGCGAAGCTGCGTGACGAGGTGCGCCGGGCAGAGGATTTCCGCACCATCCGAATAGACGCCGAGACTGCCGGATGGCTGGACACGCTGGCCAGTTACAACGGGCTGGGCAGCCGGTCGGCGGCCGTCGAGATGATGGTCCGTGTCGTCATGGAGGCGTCCGGCGGCAAGGCGTCCGCGAAGGATTGACGCCCGGTCATGCGGGCCGTCGCGCGGCCGTCGCCTCCGTCCCGCCGCGCGGCGCCGTTCCTGTGATTGGACCGGCGATCGCGTCGGCGCCACCTTCGCCGCCGCACGCCAGCAAGGCTTGGTCGTTGGTCACCAAGGACGGCGTGCGCGGAAGCAGAAGGAATGCGCATGCCCGGCAAGGACACGACGTTCATCGGCCACACCCCTGCCCCGCTGGCACGCCCGGAGGGACAGCCGCCGGTGGTGCAGGGCGCCGACGGGTCCTGGATGCTGGAGCTGTCGCGGGGCCCCGAGGGCGCGTTCGCTTTCGCCTACGAGCGGGTCGGCGGCATCGTCCGCGTGACCGGCCAAGCGGTGCTGCGGCATCCGGCCGGTCATGTGCTCCAGCCGGTCACCGTCGTTCTGCGCGAGGAGGACGCCGGGAAGCTGGGCGCAGGAATCCTTGGCATCATCGGATCATGAGAGCCGATAGGCGGTCGCGTCGAGACGCGGCGGGCCACAGCCAAATCGGCATAACCCTCTGTGACATTCGCCTGTCGCCGCCCGAGCCAAGCGACTATAGGCTGCCGGGAATTCGCGGATGGCATCCATGGCCGACGACAGCATTGAAACCCCGGCAAAGCCTGGAACCTACCGGCCCGGCGTCGTGATCGGCGCAAGGGTCGCCCTCGCGCACATCACGGAGACTGCTCGAGAGCCCTGCTACGCCATCACCTTCCGGCATCCTCCCCTCTCGGACAGGACGCTCGCGTTCACATCGAGGGGACGCGATCAGCTCATCGATGCGCTCGGCTCCGCACCTGTCGGGCACCTGGTGACCCGGGTGGCGGGCTCGGACATGGCCGCTTTCGATGCGGGGATGGCTGCATTCCAGCAGGCGTCCAGCGGCATGGGATCGGCCGCCAATGCCGGGAACATCAATGACTACGCGACCCGGTCGATGGTCGCCGAGGTGAGCGCCTCGCCGACTTCAAACGATCTCGTCCTCGTCTCTGGACGGCTTCATGAAGGCGGCACCTTCGACATCATCTTGCCGCCGCACGTGGTCCCCGTCCTGATCGGGATGCTGCTCGACTGAGACGCAAGCGAGGCGAGGTGCGGCACCCTCAAGCACGATAGTTCCCAGCGTAATCCTCTGCGGAACGTACGGCCTCGCCCTCTCCACGAGGCGAGCCATCTCGGATGTGGGATCGATCATCGGTTGTCCTCCTGACCTGCCACAACGGAGCAGCGTGCCCCATGTTCGGTCATGGGGGCTGGAAATGGAGCCCTCCAAGCTATCGGCCCGTGCCGATCACCTTACCGCCGCCTGCCCTTAGGCCGCGCCGCATCGAGCAGGCTCCTGCAGCGTTCGAGCGTCCGTTCGTCGACGCACTGTTCCCAGGGCGACCGGCCCAATGCGGGGTGCTTGCCGCGTAGCCACATGTGCGCCCAGTCCGGCTGACCGGGGAAGCGGGCCATCACCTCCGCCTCCAGCCTGCTCCGGCAGCCTGCCACAACGGCGGCAGCCTCCGCCTCCTTGTCGAGGCGGCGCCTCTCGGCTTCCCGGGTCGCCATGATGCGGTCCCGCTCGCCCGCCATCGCCTCGCTGATGCGGTTCCTCGCCTGCCAGTCCAGGGCGAACTGCCCCTCGTCGAGGGGCAGCCCGGTTGCGGCGCTGACCGCATCACAGACCCAGGTCGTGCCCGCATGTTGACCCATCAAGGCGACGGCTCGTGTCATCAGGGTGCCCACGAAGTCCCCTGACTCTTGGCGGCGGCGTTCCGCAGCCTGCCGCGCGAACTCCTCGCGCTCGAGGCGTGCGGCCTCCTGCCGGGCACGCGCCTCGTCCCGGCGCCTCAGCCGCACCGCATCCAGCGGCAGGCCCAGCAAGCCGCCCTCGTACGGACTGGCTTGCGGCTGGACCATCCTCTCGAGCTCATCGAGCCTTCGCATGAGGCGCCCGAAGCCCTCGCCGCCCTCCTCGGCCAGCACACGAGGCACCGCACCGAACTCGGGGACAGCCCTCTCCAGCCAGCCTGCCGTGTCCGCCCAGGGCAGCCCAGCCGCCTTCAGCATGGTGCCCAGCTTGTCCTGGAGTTCACCTTGGCGGCGCCTCGCCTCACTCGCCGCCTCCATCCGCTGCCTGGCTTCCCACCCGACGGTCTGGGCGGCCACCCAGCCCTGGCGGACGCGCATCAGCAGGCCGCGCTCCGCCAGCCAGTCGGCGTAGTCGGCGATGACCTCGTGGGGCGGGCGGAAGCCCGGCACGCGCTCCTGGATGTGCGCGACCAGCTCCGGCTCCCAGTTCCGCCGGATCTGGAACGGCGCCTTGAGCATCTGCCGCTTCTGGAGGGTCCTGAGCGCGGCGTCGCCCGTCACCCAGTGGCCAGCGGCGCCAATGGCGACATGGTCCAGGAACGCCGCCTGCCACGTCTCGGCGACTACCGCGAAGCATCCGTCACCGGGGACGGCCCGGCCGACGAACCCGCCGAAGCCAGCGTCCACGGCCCTGATGCGCCAGCTGGAGTGGCCAGGGCTCACCGGCTCAACCCAGGCGCCCGCGATCTCGTCGGCGATCCGGCCATGGAGCCGCTGCAAGCGCCGCTTCTCGACTGCCGCCCGCTCCGCCGCGATGCGCCGCAGGCGCTCCTCCTCAACGGCGACCTTGGCGTTGTGCAGCCAGTGGCGGGGCGCCGCGCGCAGGACATGCTCGGCGTGCTCGGCACGGGAGGCGTGCCGGGGAACACGGGAGAGGTCTATCTCGACCGCGGGCAGGTTCCGCTCCCGCAGGAGGGCCAGCTTCTCGGGGCCGCAGGGATGGCGGACGTGGAACTCGAGGAGCAGCTCCCTGCCCCGGCCGCGGATGACGGCATCGGGCCGCAGGCCACCCATGTCGACCTCGGCCTCCGCCGCCTCGTAGGGGAAGACGGTGGCGAAGGCGACGTCCTGGCGCAGGCCGTCGACCTCGGCCACCGCGTCCGGCAGGAGGATGTCGCGGGCTTCCAGCACGATCTCCTTGGCCAGCCGGTGCAGGGTGGTTTCCCATGCGCCGACGCAAGCGCGGTCCACGTGGTGGGCGAAGTGGTGGACCTTGATGGCACCCTTGCGGGCCACCAGCCGCTCGCCGCAGCCTGGGCAGCGGCACCGGCACGCCAGCCCCGAGGCCACCTCCGACACGTGGGCCAGGCGGCCATCCTCGGCCAAGCCGTAGGGGAGCCGGGTGCCGTCCCTGTCCAAGTCATGCATCGCGGGAGGCTGGCAGCTGGTTGGTCCGTCCATGGCGCCGGTGAGCTTCGGGGAGGCGGCAGCATAGCATCAACTCGCTGGTTCGGAGCCCCGCCGGACGAGCAGGTCGGCCCCCGCGATGGCTTTGGCTGCCCCGCGGAGGCCATCGTTCAGCCCAACAGCCGACAAGCTGTCCTGCGACTTTGCCAGCCTCGGCATCCCACCGTGGAGGTTCAGATGCGTCGGATCGTAGTGGCGGCAGCAGCCGCAATGACAGCGAGTCTGCTCACGCTGGCGGCGCACAACGCGTCCGCGGCCCCTGCCGCCAGCATCCTGGCTGCCCCGCCAGCCGCTGCCCAGACCGTGCAGTACTGGGACCAGCGGCCGTACGACGGCAACTGGGAGCGGCGCCAGCAGTGGCGGGAGTGGCGCCGGGAGCGGGACGAGGCCCTCATCGCCGAGGCCGCGCGGCGCGAAGCCTGGCGCATCGAGCAGGAACGCGAGCAACGCCGGGCGTGGCGGCACCAGCAAGGTTATGGCCCGCGCTACGAACGCGGTTGGTGATTGGAGGCTAGGAAGCGGCACCTCTAGGGAAGCCGCCCCTTCACCCAGTTGAAGGGCCGAAAAGCGCTGCGCGTACCAGAGCCTCGGTGTCCTCATCGCGCACTGAGATGCGCACCGGCACGTCCCTCGTAAATGGCCGCTTCAGGTTCCGTGCATGCACCTCAACCCGGATCGAGCCGCCGTTTCCGGGGAGGCGGTCGAGCCGCGCCACCACGGCCTGCGTCCATACCCTCGGTTGGACGTGATGGCGGAGAAGCTCGCATTCGAGATCCCATCGCGCCTGCAGGCGTACAGGCGCTCCACCTCGCCAGTAGAAATCCTCCGGATCCCGCGGTTTGGGTTGGCGCGGGAACAAGGAATCCACGGGAACTCGCAACTCCTCCATTGGACTGCGGTAGCCCAAGCCGCTGAGCATCTCGCTACCGTGCAAGCCAGGCATTCCCGGCAGGGGCCCAAGACCGGCATCCCGCATGATCTTCTGCATGCGTTCGTGCTCCGCCAAAGCGGATCCGTATGCGCCGCCCGCCTCGGCAATGCGCATGGCCTCGAGAACTGACATCGTCCTGTTCGGCTTCACAGTGTCCGGGGTCGGCTGGGCCACCTCTCGGTAGATTTTACGCCAGCCGGGGGCTTTGGGCGGCGGCCGGAGCGACGTCGGAACAGGCTGCGCAACAGCATTTGCCTTCCCCGCCGCCTTCTTCTTGGGACCATCATCGAGATCCTTGAGAAGCAGTCCGGCTGTTGCCTCCAGGGATACCCGAACACCTTCTGCGGCAGCGACACCGACGTTCTCCAGGCAGAATTTGAATGATGCGTCGAACTCCGGCCGCTGCCGCTGCTTCGGCAGGTTGTCGATGAGGGCGCGTGCCTCTTCAAGCCAGGTGTCGTACGCGGTGTTGTAGGTGGCGAGCTGCTTCTCCGTCGGCCCAACCCAGTCGAACGGTCCCTCGAGTTCCGCGAGGTCGAAGGGCTGGCCTGCGGCAGGTGTGAACGGATCCTTTTCGTCCGCCTCGGTTGGCCTGGGGAACTCGACCACCCGCGGGTGTCGAGCCTGGAGTTCCGCCAGCAGAGCCTCTACCCGTTCCTCGGCCAGGACCGGGTATCGCACCACATCAAGCGGAACGACCCTAGCTGGGGCATCTTGCAGGCGCACCTCGACCGCGATGGCTGGACCATCGCCCTCCATCTCCTCCAGGCGCCTTTCCAGCTCCTTGATCCGCTTGTCGCGCGTGTCCGGCTCGTCGGGCAGTTGCCAGCCCGGTCGCGTGGTACGCACCACCGGCAGACCGTGGCCCGCCGCCTTTTCGAGAGGCCCGCTGTCGGCGGTGAGGACGGTGCAGTCCTCGCCGATCACGTCGCGGAAGTGCAAGACATCGGCGACGAAGGCATCATCCCCAAGGATGAAGGGAGCCTCCAGGTCAGGCGGCACTGCCCAAGCCCCAGGGCGCGGTGGCGCCATCTCAAGGGTCACCCTTGGATCGGCGGCCCGCAGCTCCACCGGCTGCTTCGTCTCCACCACCTCGGCGATGACAGCCGCGTACTTGCGCGCCCTCTTCTGCGGGCGCCCCTGTAGCTCGAACTTCTTCTTGTCAAGTTCCCGAGCGGTGTTGCGGCAGATCACCAGTCTGATGTGGTCGTCCCCAGTGATCTGCGCCCACGGGATAGCTGCCGGATCTTGGTGGTGCAGGAAGAAGTTGGTGTCGGGGAAGACGATCATGGGCGAGCTCCGGCGGCAGCGTCCGGCGACTGGAAGCCGCAACTGCGCTGCCATGGAATCTGCCTCGTTTCTCGGCTGCGATCCAGCCGGTGTTTCACGTTTCAGAAGGCTCGTCACCGGGATCAGCAAGGCGCCACGCCCGCCACGACGCACGTCGTGATGGTGGGGGCTCCCGGGTTTGAATCCTTGTTGTATTGTTGACGGAGCACGCCGCCGGGCGCCGCTGCCCGCCGGTGGGCAGGCCCGCGCGCGGCGGGACCGGATGTAACCATGCGCTTCGTGGCCGACGGCCCTGACATCCCCGACGCCGTCCGGCGCGCCCTGGAGGACGAGGAACTGGTCCTGTTCTGCGGAGCAGGTGTGTCCATGTCCACCGGGCCCGGCGTCGCCGGAATGCCTTCCTTCAGCCAACTGGTGAACAGCGTCACGGGGGCGCTGCGGCAGGTCCTAAATGACCAGGAGCAGGCTGCCCTCACGGGGTACCAGTACGATCGCGCCCTACACCTGCTGGAGCAGCGCCTGGGCCGAAACCGGGTGCGGCAGGCGGTTGTCGACGTGCTGACGGTCACGGCGCCGTTCGAACGCCACAAGGCGGTGCTCGAGTTGGCCCGGCTGCGGGACGGCGGCTTCCGCATGGTGACCACCAACTTCGACCCGCAGTTCGACCATGCTGCCAAGGCCCTGGGCTACGAGGTCACCAACGACGTCGCGCCCATGCTGCCCGTGCCGAAGCAGCACCGTTGGCGCAGCGTCGCCTACCTTCACGGCAAGATCGCACCCGGCGCCACGGGCGAGCACACGTCGGTGCAGTCACTGGTCTACAGCACCGGCGACTTCGGGCTGGCATACCTCACCGAGCGCTGGGCCAGTCGGTTCGTCACCGACCTGTTCACCAAGTACCCGGTGCTGTTCGTGGGATACAGCGTCGACGACCCGGTGATGCGCTACCTGATGGACGCCTTCGCCGCCGAGCGTCAGCTTGCTGGGTCATCAGCCAAACCGTCGCCACGAGCCTGGGCATTCGCGCCCTACCAGGATCCGACGGCCATGGCCCAGGAGGAGGAGGCGTGGCGCGCGAAGGGCGTCGAGCCCATCCCGTACGCGGCGCCCAATCACGACCACTCGCTGCTCTACGACACCCTCGCCGAGTGGGGGCAGCGGAAGAAGTTCGGGCTCACGGCACGCATCCGTGCGGCCGAGCGGGCCTCCGACATCATCCCGGTCCCCCCCTACTCCGTCGATCACGAGGTGGAGGCGGTGCGCTGGGCGCTGGAGGAACCGGCTGCCGTTCTCAGCTTCGCCAAGGCCGAGGTGCCTGCCCCGATCCAATGGCTGCCGGTGCTCGAGGAGTGGCAACTCCTCGGCGTGCGCGCAAGCCTCCCCGCGACGGGTGCGTCGGTGTCCCAGACCGCCCAGGACGTGGCGGCACGCTGGGTCTCGCCAACCCACTTCCAGCTGATGGTCTGGCTGACGCGGCACCTGGACAAGCCGGAGCTGCTCGACTGGGTGCTGAAAGGTGGCAGCCCTCACCCCGCCCTGCAGACGGCGATCTTGGACCGCTTGGATGAACCCGCCGCCGCGCCGGGTGCCGTCGCGAAGCCGAACGAGAAACCTCATCTCGACACCGGGTTGGAGGCGGCCTGGCGCCTGGTCGCGCATCCTATGGCCCGCGCGCCCATGGCGGACCTCGCGGACGTTCATGCGTGCTGGACGCGCCTCAAGGGCGGGGCGGACGACCATGTCACCCGGCAGGACTTCACGCGGATGATGGCCCCTATCCCACGGATCAAGCGCACCCATCCGTTTTTCGAGCCGAGTGTGTCGCCTCCTGGAGGAACCGCCTCCTTCCGTCTGCCAACGGCTGGAGACCACGTCGCCATCGACATCGAGCTGGCCTGCGGCGACATGCTCGAATCCCTGCTCGAGGCAGTCCGGGGCCGGACGGCCTTTCTCGCGGCGGTGGCGGATGACCTGACCAGCCAGCTGAAGCGCGCGCTCGACCTGTTTGCCCTGGTGGGGCAGGCGGGCGAAACCAGCGATCCGCTCCCTGTCATGTACCGCCCGGTCCGACCCGGCCCCGAGGCCCGTGGTTACGAGGACTGGACGCGGTTGATCGACGTGACGCGGGATTCGATGGAGGCGTTGAGGGAAACGAACGCCCAGGCGGCGGATGCCCTTCTGCTCCGCTGGCGGGCGCTCCCTTACGTCCTGTTTCAGAGGATGGCTCTCGATGCCTACGCAGTCTGAAGCGCGCTTGGCGGCAGGTCTCGACTACCTGCTGTCCGGCGACATCCTGTGGTCAAGGCGTCACGAACCGGAAAGCATGCGCCTCCTGGGGCGGCTCTGGCGGGAACTGCCCGAGGAAAGCGCCGCCCGGCTGGCCGGGAGGGCTGTCGCCGGTCCACCAGATGTCGAGGATGCCGACCGGCGGGCGTGGCAGCTCGCCTCGAGGCTGGCCGAGATGCGCGACGCGGGCGACAGACCGCTGCCGCCCGAAGCATCCGCTCTCCTTGCGGCCTACGAGGCGGCGCACGGCCCCGTGGAAGCGCCGTCGTCGGTGAGGCTCGGGTTCGAGTTCGAACGCCTGGGCGTGCCTGATCGCGCGGGCGTGTCGGAGAGGGAGATGCGCGCGCTGAAGCTGGAGGAGCTCGTCTCGCTCCTGCAAGAGCCCGCCGTCCGCCAGCACCGCGCCTTCGACGACACGCGAGAATCCCTGATGGCGCTCTGGGGCGAGGTGGTTCCGTCACGGCCAAAGGCGGCTGCGAGGGTGCTCGAGCAGCTCGCGGCCCGGGGGATTTGGCCGGGTGACACCTGGCAGGCCACGCTGGTTGCCTTCAGCGGGATGAAGCGGGGTTGTGCCAAGGCCGCCCTGTTCCGCCGAATGGCTCCCCTCCTGCTCCAGGCGCCGGACTCGTTCCTCCAGAACCGGGAAGTCGCCTGGGCCATCGGGTACTGGCTTCCGGGAGCCACGCGAGTAACCGCAGCGGATCCGGCCGACCTTTTCTGGCAGCTCTGGGACCGGCTGGCTCCGATCTTCTTCGCGCTACCTGTCTCTCTCGGCCCGGATACCAGCCCCCTGGACGCCGCGATCAACGAGCCGCCGGGGCGCCTGACCGAGGCGCTCCTGCACCGCTTCTTTGCCTACCAACCGAAAGTGGGCCAGGGCATTCCGGCGGAGGCGGAACTACGCCTGCGTCAGGTGACGTCCGGCGGCGGGGACGGCTTTCTGCTTGGACGCGTGATCCTGGCGCGCCACCTGACCGCCCTGTTCATGACACAGCAGGACTGGGCGCAGCAGCACTTGGTCCCGAAGTTCAGCTGGACGGTACCCCGCGAGGCCGCGGCCCTGTGGAAGGGCTTCATCGCCGGGGGTTCCATTCACCCCAAGGTCTTGTCGGCGCTCAAGGACGATCTCCTGGATACGCTGCGCCATCACGACAGCGAGGTGCACCGCTCGAAGGAGCAGCTCTGGTCGCTTTTGGTGATGGCGTGCATCGAGGTTCCCGGTCTCATCGAGGCAAAGGAAGCCCAATCCCTGCTCCGGTCGGCAGATCCGGAGGCACGCCGCCACGCCGCGTTCCAGTTGTACCGCATGATGCCGGATGACGCGGCGAAGGCGGCGGCTTTCTGGGAAGCCCGACTTGGCCCCTGGATCGACGAAGCCTGGCCCAAGGATGTCGGCCTGCGCGACGCGGGCAGTTCCGAAAACCTCGCACTGGCGGCAGCCGCTAGCGGGGAGGCTTTCCCGCTGGCCGTGGACCTGATCGCGGGCACGGTGGTCCGGTGCAACCAGCACTTCCGCCTTGTCCACAACTTGGCCGAGAACGACCTCCCCGAGCGGTTCCCAAATGACGTTCTGAAGCTACTCGACGCGATTACAGATGGCTTGGGGAACTCCTGGGATGGGCTGGGGCTACGCCGCCTGCTGAGACGCGTCTTGGACGCCAATCCGGATCTGAGCACGGATCCCCGGTACACTCAGCTGGACGCGAACCTGCGCCGACAGGGTGGTTGAGGCGGCACCCTGCGGCGACGCCATGAGAAGGCCATGTGGCAGCCCATGTGCAACCTTGCTGCCCACAGGCGCGGGGCGCCACCGGATCGGAGTTTTGCCGCACCGCGGTTTTCGCTGGATGAGCCGCTGTTCACGATCCGCGGAGCGACATGCCGCATCCGAATGACGATGGGCGCCCAGGTACATGCCTTTTGGGGCCGTTTTGAGAGTCTGCGCCCCGGCCGGTGGTCGGCGCACGGTCTCTGGAATGGCGTACTCGGCGCCCACTGCTAGGCATCTGATCCTACGAGATTTCGGGCATGGCCGTCGGTCGCCAGCGACACCGAACGCGTCGTGTCGGCCCGCGACGCCATGAATGTTGCAAGGAAAACCACAAGGATTCAGGGCGATAGATCGGCTTGCGGGAGGGATTGTCACCCGGTCTCAAGGCAGCTGGTGATGCCTCCTTTGCTGGCAAATCACACCGACGCATGCCTATTGCGCCGGGCGAGATGTTCCGCTTCTGTTCTGGGCATGACGACCGCCCTTCCCTTCCCTGAGGCGACTGAACCGGGTCCCCCTGGCCCGGCGGGGTACGTCGGCGGGCGCGAAAACGGGCACTGGGTCGTCATCCCCGCGCCCGCATAGGGCGCCCGGCGGCCCCTCCCGCGGGCCGCCATCAACACACCGACAACCACCCATCAGAGACAGGAGGCACCATGCTCATCATCGGTGAACGAGGAACCGTGCGCGGCGACGTCGAGGCGGAAGCCAGCAGGCTGGAGGCACTGGCGGCGGACCTGCGGCGGCTCGCGGCGGCCGGGATGCCGTCGGCGGCGGAGCTGTCGGAGGCGCCGCTGCTGGAGGGATGGGCCGTGACCTCGCGCCCGGTCATGTGCCTTGTCGGCGCCGTCACCGGCCATCCGCTGCTGGACGGCCCCTACTGCCGGACCTCAGACCTTTGGGCCTTCGCGCCGACCGTGGGCTGGGCGCGAACGTTGAACCGCCTCTATCGCCTCGGCGCCCCGCGCGCGCCCATGCCGGTCGTGCCGCCGCCCGCCGACCGGACCTGCTCCCTGGGCCTGCGGTGACACCATGCCAAACCCCATCCCCAGCATCTCCGCATCCGCCCCCTCACCTGCCCTGCCGCCCGGCAGCATGGGTGGCGCCGCCGCCCTGACCGGCGACGCGCTGGACCTCGCTATCGAAGGGCTGGCCGAAGCCGTCGAGGAGGAGATCGGCCACGAGCCGTTCCACCTCGGTCCCGTTCCGCCGCAGGCGCGGAAGCCAACGCCCCCGCCCGTCCACCAGCCATCGCGCGTGCGCCTGGAAGACCCTGCCGAGGCCGCAGCCCACGCCATGCTCCGGCGCCTGCTCGAGGCCGATCCGACCCTGCACGGCAGGGCGCGGGAGCCGGGCGCGGTCCTCGTGGTCGAGGTGCCGGACGCCGAGTGGGTCGTCCCCGTCGCCGAGACCTGGCGCATGCTGATCCAGGGCACGGACGAGGTACCGTTCGACGGCGACGACGCCCAGGACCGGCCATACCGGCGGATCAGCAAGATTGAGCCGAGCTGGGCCGAGTTCCGCCGCGACGGCTCCGACCGCTGGCACCGCCCCGAGGACGGCAACGGCGCCGTCCGCACCATGGTCGCCAGCGGGCGCCCGGTCTACGGCTTCAGCCCGGCGCCCGCCCGCTGCCTGCCATCCGATCTGCTGCGGGCCGCCACGGCGACGGTGACCGTCGGCCCGCTGGATCCGGCCGCGCTGGCCGAGGCGGCGACCATGTTGACGGGCGCCGCGCCGGTCACCGCGTCCGTACCGCCGGAGGTGGCGCGGCTGGTCACCGTCGGTGACCTGTGGCTGGCCCGGCTGCCCCACCAGGATGCCGACGACTACCTCCGGCGGCTGGCGGAGCTGGCGTCGCAGCGGCTCTCCGTCCGCCCGCTGACGCTCGACGGCCTGCACGGGATGGACGAGGCCGCGCGGTGGGGCAAGGACGTCGCGCGGGATCTCACCGACTACGCCCGCGGCGCGTTGCCGTGGCGCGACGTGGACCGCGGCGCCGTGCTGGTCGGTCCCACCGGCACCGGCAAGACGACCTTCGCCAGGGCGCTGGCGGCGCAATGCGGGGTGCCGCTGGTGACCGGCTCGCTGGGCCAGTGGCAGGGCGCCAAGGACGGCCACCTCGGCACGACCCTCGGCGCCATGCGCGGGACCTTCGAGGCGGCGCGCAAGGCGGCGCCTTGCATCCTGCTCGTGGACGAGATCGACAGCTTCGGCAACCGCACCACCTTCCGCCACCACGACCGCGACTACTCGGTCCAGGTGGTCAACGCCTTCCTCGAGGAACTGGACGGCGCCGCCGGGCGCGAGGGCGTGGTCGTGCTGGGCTGCTGCAACGACGCCAGCCGCATCGACCCGGCCATCCTGCGGCCGGGCCGCCTGGAGCGCCTGATTGGGGTGCCGCTGCCGGACCAGGCGGCACTGGCCGCCATCCTGCGCCACCACCTCGGCGGCGACCTGCCCGGCGCCGACCTGTCGCGTCTCGCGCTGCTGGGCCTCGGGTCCACCGGCGCCGAGGCCGAGCGCTGGGTGCGCGGCATGCGACGGCGGGCGCGGCACGACCGGCGCGAGCCGACCCTGGCCGACCTGGAGGCGGAGCTGCGCGGCAAGGGGTCGCGCCCGGCTCCGGAGGTGCTGCGCCGCGTGGCCATCCACGAGGCCGGGCACGCGGTGGTGGCGGCGCTTGGGCGGCCCGGTGCCCTGATCTCGGCCACCGTGCTGGCGCAGGGCGACCGCGCGGGCCGGGTGCTATGGACGGAGCCTGCGGATGGCCAGGCCACGGTCACCCGTGCGGCCCTGTCAACATTGCTGCGCGAGGCGCTGGCGGGCCGGGCGGCCGAGGAGGAGCTGCTCGGCGAGGCATCGGGCGGGAGCGGCGGCGGCGCCGAGAGCGACCTCGCCACGGCGACGCGCCTCGCGACGGCGGCGGTGACCGCGCTCGGCCTCGACAAGGGCGGTGGCGCCCTGGTCTGGCGCGGCTTGCCGGAGGCGGCCGGTGTCCCCGCGCTGCTGGCGGCGCGGCCCGACGTCGCGCGCCGGGTCGGCGAGATGCTGGACGCGGCCTACGCCGAGACGCGGTCGGTGGTCCGGCACCACGGCCTGGCCATCTGCCGTCTGGCGGACATGCTGGTCGCCAAGGAGACGGTGCCGGGCGCCGAGATCGAGGCCCTGGTCGCGGCGTCCGGGGCGGCCGCGAAGGATTGCCGACCGCCAGGCGCCGGTCGCCGCCCCCGGAGGGTGCGGCCATGACCGGCCCCGACCCGGACGCCTCGCCAGAGCCGTCCATGAAAATGGCAAGGGGGCGCGAAACCAATCCAGGCGCCAGCCGTCTCTGCAGCCATGATCTCCACGAAGCGAATAGCCACGGACTGAGGATTTGCGGCACGGCGCCCACGTCGCTGTGCCCGCCTGCAGCTTTCCTGGCCTCACCGCTGAGGACATCATGCACCACCACAAATCCTTTGCGCCGACGACGGCGCGGCGCACGCCGCCGCGTGGCGCGCGCGGCTTCCTTCCAGGCTTCCGGGCCAAGTTCCGGCTCCCCACCCTGATACGTCGTTCTCGCGCCGTCTGACGCCGCCCACCGGCGGCATCCCGAACGCTCAAACGATTGGAAGCCACGATGCGCAGATTCGCATTGGGGGCAGTGCCGACGCGCGGCAACTGGAACCCCAAATTCCCGTCCAAGCCCCCCAAGGGGAAGGCCAAAGGCAAGATTGTCAGCAAGGAAGCCGGGGGCGAGGAACCCAAGGAAGAAGAGCAGGACCAACCGAAGGCTCGGACACAGGTCCCGACTTACTACCCGCCAGCCAAGGGCAAGCGGCGTTACGAGCACCTGCGGAGTTATCACCATCGCGACGCCGCGTTCCTCTTGGACGCCCGGCACGAGGTGCTGGGCTGGACCTCCACAGCCGAGGCCATCGAAGTCCACTGGGAATGCAAGGACTTCAAATTCGTCCCCGACTTCATCGTGCATGAGGAGACGCGCTCCTACGCGCTGACAATCCTGCACCCGCTGGCCAAGCCGGACGCGCGCCGCAAGAAGCGCCTCGCCGCCATGCGCGCGGCCTGCGAGCGCCAGGGTCTTGGCTTCGTTCACCTGAACCGCGACGAGGTCACCGAGGACGTCGCGCTGCCCGGTGCCAAGGACCTGTTCTATTACCGCTACTGGCAGTGGCCGGACTCCCTGCCCTTCTCGGTGTCGACCGTGGCCGAGCGTCACGCCCCTGCCACCCTTGGGGAGTTGCACCGGCTGCTGGATGGCCTCGCCACCTGGCATCAACTGCTGTCCATGGTCGCGAACGGGTTCGTGGTTGCCGACATCTCGGCCGGGCTCGGACCGGACACCC
Source organism: Roseomonas sp. TS2 (assembly GCF_058833935.1). NCBI lineage: Bacteria > Pseudomonadati > Pseudomonadota > Alphaproteobacteria > Acetobacterales > Roseomonadaceae > Roseomonas > Roseomonas sp. TS2. Next base: position 69,758 of record NZ_JCACVY010000004.1, read on the forward strand.
CCGTGTTGGCCTGGCGGACTAAGGGGTGGCGCACATGAGCAACCGATACCTGCCCCGACTGGGCCAGATCGTCCGTTGGGACGGCCACCCGTGGATGGTGGAGCGCCTCGACAACGACGGCCTCGACCTGCGCAACCGGATGACCGGCGAGGTCCTGACCTGGGGCCTCGCCTCCTGGATCCTGCACTGGCAGAACGGCAGCCTGCGCCAGCCAACCGTCCCGGAGCCGCTGGACCGGCGGCGCCTCGTCCGCGGCACCTACATCCGCCGCCAGGGCAGCGTCTGGCGCGTGAAGCTGTTCAAGAGCGGCCTGATCCACCTGGAGAATGTCAAGACCGACGAGACCGCCGTCGTCAACAACATCGCCTGGCAGGAGGAGTGCTGGCGCGGCGAGAGCTGGGTCGTCGATTCACCTGACGCGGACCTGCCGGAGCGCATCCGGGAAGTGCTCCGCGTCCCGCTCGACGGCTTGCCGAGCTCGATGAAAGCCAAGGTGCAGTGGAGCGCCGTTTTCGTGGAGGCGTACCGTGACCCGGAGCGCTTCTACCGCGAGAGGATGCCGGACCTCCCCGTCGCCGAGCGCATCGACCTCAGCGGCCGCGTCTCCAAGGCGACCCTCCTCGCCTTCCTGAAACAGGTCGCGAAGGCGACCGGGCAGAAAGCCCCGGGCGTCAGCACGTTCTACGGCTGGCTCAACACGTTGAAGCAGGCAGGCGGGGACATCCGCGCCCTCGCGCCCCGCTTCGACAGGCAGGGACCGCGGGGGCGCAAGATGCCCGCTATGGTCGAGCAGTGGCTGATCGAGACCATCACACTAGTCTGGCTCACGCGGCAGGAAAACCGCAAGTCGAAGGTCTGGAGCGCGCTCAACGACCGGGTGACGAACTGGAACACGGCGAACCCGGACAACCAGCTCTGGTGTCCGAGCGAAAGCCAGGTGGCCCGCTATATCCGCGAGGAAGTTGACCAGCACGTCGCCGTCCGCCGTCGCAAGGGCAAGAAGGAGTTCGACAAGGTCCGCACCATCGGCAACGGTGTGGTCACGACGTTCCCGCTGGAGCGTGTCGAGGTCGATCACTTCCGCCTGCGGCGGATCAGGGTGCTGGACGACCGGAGCGGCCTGGACATGGGCGGCGCCTGGGTCTCCATCGCCTACGACCACTTCACCCGCATGCCGCTCGCGCTGATCGTCCATTTCGCGGGCGAGACCCTCGGCATCGGGTTCAGCGTCCTGCGGATGACGATGACGCCCAAGGGCTTCCTCAAGAAGCTCGTACCGAACCTCGACTACGAGTTCCCGACCGGCGTTCCGATGTCGTTCTTCTTCGACCAGGCCGCGGCGACGAATAATGACCACGTGCGCAACGCGTCCCTGGTCCTGGACATGATCATGGACTACGCCGAGGGCGAGAACCCGCAGCTCAAGGCGTGCATCGAGCGCTTCATCCGGAACTTCCGCGAACAGGCGGAGCGGCCGCTTGCGGGACCCAACCCGCCCAGCCACCGCGAGGATAACGACCCCGAGAAGCCGGATGCCATCATCCGGTACTCCGACCTCGTGCGTCGCCTCTGGACCTGGGTCGCCATGGTCTACGCCAAGTCGTGGCACACTGGGATCGACGACGTGCCCCTTCGCCGCTGGCAGGAGCACACGGACAGGCACCCGCCCCGGGCACTCCGCAGCGAGCACGACCTGACTGTGCTGCTCACCCACCGGCACATGTGCCTGCCGCTGCGCGGAAGGGTCACCACCCAAGGTCTCACGTGGCACGGCGAGGCCATCCGGCAGATCGTCGCCAACCCGAACTACCGCAAAGGCACGAAAATCCAGGTCCTCTTCGACGAGCACGATGTGTCGCAAGCCTGGGTCGTCAACCCATTCACGGGTGCGATCGCAAAGGTCGAACCCTTCAATCGTCGCCTGATGGTCGGTCTCACCCTTCACCAGCACGACATCACTCTCAAATTCAATAGGCGCCTGGAGCGGACCTACGACACCGACGAATTGCGGGCCCTCAAGGCCGCCCTGCTCGAGGACGCCACGCGGCTGCTGGCCAGCGGCAAATCGCTGTCCAAGCTCAAGCGGAATGCCCTGGTCCGCTTCCTGATGATGAACAGCAACCAGCCGTCCGGCGACGACACCGGCGACGTGCAGCCGCAACCGGACGCCAGCGAGCCGCAGGCGGCGCCCGAGAAGTCGGAGAACACAAGCGACGAGGGCCGCGCGGCACGTCCGCGGCGGCAGGCGAAGCGCATGCGCGGCGACGAAGGGCAATGAGCACCATGGACCAGAACGAAATCGACCGTCTCGTCAGGCTCTCGGGCAGGTTCCGCGAGCTCTACCTGCCGACTGACAAGTCGGACGAAATCCAGCGAGATATTCGTCGCCTCCACCACCGCGACCATGGGTCGTCTGGCGAGGCTGGCATCCTTCTCCTTGTCGGGGGGTCAGGCAGCGGCAAGTCAAAGCTCGTCCTGGACTACACCAGCCAGTTCCCCGACCAACCCCGAGCCATCGCTGGCCCGGATGGCGCATTCGCTGACCGCAAAGACGTGTTGTACTTCAAAGCGCCGAACGGAAGCGAGAAGGACGTCGCCGAGGTCTGGTTCGCCGCGCTGACCGGCCAGAGCATCGATCACGTCGTAGGTCGGGGCCGGAAGCGCCTCGTCATCCAGGAGGACATTGTCGCAGTAGGACGCGAAGTGGGGAACAGGCTCGTCGTCGCTGACGAGTTCAGCCAGTGCCTCGAAGGCAAGGACACCGCTGCCATCAAGCGCATCGCGAGTCTCTGCCGGTACATCGTGAACGCCAAGGGCGGACCGTCCCTCATCATCGCCGGTACGGCATCCGTCCTACTGCTCAGGGAGGCCGACGCGGAATTCCGAAGGCGGGCGAGCATCCGGCACGAACTCCTGCCGCTGGACTGGGACATCGCCGAAAGCCGCGAATTCCTGCAGGACGTGTTGATGGAATGGGATGAGTTCCTCCGGGACAACGTCTTCGGCGTGCTGTCCGGCCTCGCAGGAGCCAAGATGGCCTATCCGCTGTGCCGTGCCGCATCGGGATATCTCGGCGACATGGCGACCCTCATCGAGACCGCCGCTGCGGAGGCCGTCTACGACGTCGCGGCCGGGAAGGCGGACAGGCTGACCTACGCCCACCTGGTGAAAGCATACGGCAAGTCGGCAGTGTGGACGGCGGAGCGCCCCGCCTTCCCCGAGGCAGTCGGGCCTACCATCGACACGGGACCCGAAAAGACCCGCCTGCGCGGCCGTACCCGCCGCAGCGACCGCCACCATAACTTCCGGCCCTGAGCACATGGGCATACAGCCACTCTCGCTCGGCATGGGCATCGTGCCGGGCGAGAGCATCCCTGGTTTCATGATGCGCTTCGCGGGCCGCGCCCGCTTCCCCGGCGCCGACCGCCTCGCCATCCATGTCGGCCTGCGCCAGCCTGGCTCCGCCACCTCTGGGGATGACATACGCGGCCTCGCGACCCTGTCCGGCGCCGATCCCGCCGCTCTCGAAGCCGCCACCTACCGCCCCACAGGTCGCCTCGCCCACCACCGTTTCCTTGGCGGTGAGCTCCACCGCGAGTTCATCGACATCTCACGGCGGCGCGCCTGCCCAGCCTGTCTCGTCGCGGCGCCCATCCAGCGTGCCGCCTGGGACTGCGCCCTGGTGACCGCCTGCTCCCACCACGCCCTGCGCTTCGTGGACAGGTGCCACAGACCTCGCTGTCGGGGGCTGGGGTGGAATGTGGCCGACGTCACCCGCTGCGCCTGCGGAACCGACCTTCGGGCGCTCGCCGGAATGCCGGTCCCCTCCGACGAGGCAGAGGCGAGCGCCCGCGTGCTGGCGCTGGCCACGGGCGAGACGATCCCGTGGTTGCCCCCTGCCCTGTCGGCCGTCGGACCGGCCGACCTCGTGCGCCTGGTCATGGTCACCGGCATGTTCCTGACCGCTTGGCACAAGGAAAGACGCATCGAGACCCTCGTCGCGTCCGGGCCGGACGCCGTGGCCCGCGTCGTCGGCGCTGGCCTTGCCGCGGTCGAGGCATGGCCTGTTCCCCTTCACGGATTCCTTGCGGCGACGCGGGCCGTGGAGGCCGCCCGTGCCGGACGCTTCGGCGCCACCAAAACCATGGGCGCCTACTACGGCTGGCTGTCGATGCTGGAGGCCGGGCCGTTCCGCGACGCCCTGGCCGAGGCGACCCGCCAATTCCTTGCCGCCGACCCAGTGCTGGGCCGCCGGATGCACCGCTCGCTGCTGCTGGGCGTCCAGGGTGACGGCGTCGCCTTGAAGGAGGTCGCGCGCATGGTGGGCAGATCCTTGCCCACGACCAAGCGGCTCGCGGAGGCTGGCCTGCTGCCGACGCCTGACGGCACGGGGCGCGGCCTACCAGCGGTGATCGGCCGCGCGAAGGTGGAAGGATTGGCGGCCGAACTGCGCGACGCGCTGACGCTGGACGAAGCCTCAGCCGCCCTAGGGGTGTCCAGGGCACGGGTGCGGCGGCTGGCGGAGGCAGGCGTTCTCGAGGCGGTGCACCGGGCAGCGGCCGATGGCTGGGGCCGCTGGGCGTTCCGGCGCGCCAGCATCGAAGGGCTGCCGGGGCGCATGGCGGCGGGCGCCCCGATCGACACCGGCCTCGAGCGAGGGCTCGTGGGCTTCGAGGTGGCGGCCGAGACGATGCGGCGGCGCGGCGTCGGGCTGGCGGACTTCGTAGGCATGGTGCTCTCGGGCAACCTGCCGGTGGCGGCCCTGGACCATGCCGCGGTCGGCCTCAAGCGCCTGCGGTTCGACCGGGCGGCCGTGCGTCGGGCGGCGGCCCCTCTCGAGCGGGGTCCGTTCAGCGCCTACGCCACCGCTGCGTTGCTCGGCCTCAAGCGCGAGGTGGTGGCCCACCTGATCCGGCGTGGCCTGCTCCGGACCGAGGGCGGCGCCGTCACGGCCACCGAGCTCGACCGCTTCCGGACGGCGTACGTGTCCGGCGCGGAGCTGGCGCGCGAGCGCGGCACGTCGCCGCGGAAGCTGGCGGCAGACCTGCGGGCTGTGGGGGTGCTGCCGGTGACGGGGCCGGGGGTGGACGGCGGGCGGCAAGCGTTTTTCAGGAAAGGACTCGTGGAGGATGGGTCCGGAACCGGATTAAAGCAGCCTGTTGTCGCACCGGACACCGAGGATTAAGAAAGCGCGCTCGACTTGGGGAAGAACATGGCCTCTCGGCAGCTACCGTGGTGGCTCGACTATGACAATGTACCTCCCGAGGATGCCTCGGCACAGGTAATCTGGATCTCGGGTCGATGGCGATACATCCCGTTTGCCTTTGGCCGCCCTCTGGCACGTAAGTGCGGCACCCTTGACGAGGCGCACGAAGCGGTATTCCAGTTCGAGACCGACATCCACGCGAAGGTGGATGAGATTGCGGACCTCCGTGCGGGCGGCCAGGACTCCTAAGCGGATGAAAAGCAGGCCACGCTTGAAATCTATCAGTCCGAGAACCTCGCGGTCGAAGTTGCTATCGATCCAACGGACGTGCCTTACGATGTGGAAATCTACTCGCTGGGAGCCGGTGCACCCAACGAACCGTGCATCATTGTCGATGTTAGCAAGCCTGAAGAAGGCCGCATTCTCTTTCGAGATGCGGCCGCCAACTATTCATCGGCCTTTGAACAAATTGCACGCGGTTCCCCCCGCATGCATTCCAGGTGAGGGCTGTACCGTGACTGCAATCCTCTCCAACGCATTTCCTGTTCATACCTCACGATTTCCGGGGCGGTGCGGTCGAGCAGGCTGAAACGACCATGGACGACCTCGTGCGTCAGGAGCTTTTGTAGTTTCATCGAGGCCAGCCGGACGCGGTCCATGATACTGTTATCCGGACTAGCCTCGAGCACAGTGGCCCAATCCCTCAGGTACCGAACGGCAAGGTCAGAGTCGCCGACCTCAAGCGCGCGTTCAATCAAGCCCAGTTTGCCCGCATCTCCCAAGGACTGCCGAACCCGACGGACGGCCAAGTCGAGGGGCCCGCGGTGGGTTTCCGCGCGCACGGTGACTATCTCGATGTCATGCATTGCGTCTCTCCCTCAACACGATCATCCGCCAGAAGCGTGGGAAAAGGAGCCCAGGAGGGACGAACGCATTTCCTCAGGCGAGACTTCAGACATTAACTCGCTCAGCGCTTCCGACTGGCGCTCGTCATCTGGGCGGAGCGCGATGCCCCCCGTCTCTGGGCGCTGTTTCCCAATACTGTCCCAAAATTTGCGCCACGACCTTGCGGTCCTGCCGTCGACCTCGGCAATCCAAGCGGTGCATCCGGGGGCACCAAGCGGAACTTCGTAGCCATCGCTCACCCGCTTGGGATGCTCGAGACGCAGCGAGGCATCCAGCAAGAGCATGTTGCGGGCGGCCGCCATGACATCATCCATGTCCGCAGGGAGTTGAACCGCCTCGCAGCACTCTTCGAGCGGCAACGCTTCGGTCGAGGAAACCTCGATCAGCAGCACCCTCGGCATGTCCATACCCTTTCGCCTGCGGGGCTTCAGGTTACGGCGTGTCGTGGCAATGGAGAGGTCGCGTGGACGGCGGGCGGCAGGCGTTCTTCAGGAGGAGGGCTGTGTACGATGCCTGAGTGGGTGCGTCTCAGGACACCTGTTCCAAGGTCCAGTCCGCCTTGGTCCCGCCTAGCGCCTCAGGCGTTCGGTCATTCATTTACTGCAAACCTTGCAATTAATGCAGATAACCTCCAGATTGGAGCCGAAATTGGAGGTAGCCATGGCGACCCAGGTTGAGATGCAGGCCAGTGCGGAGGAACTTGACCGCGTCAGGCGGGAGGTGAGGGCGCTGCGGTCGACCGTGGCGCGAGCGCGGGGGAACGCGAAGGTGGAGGTGAATTCCGGCACCCTGCGCGTCCTGCTCAAGGTCTTAGAGGGCATGACCTTCAAGGGTCCGGCGGGAGCCGGTGCAGTGGCGTCCAGGCTCCCGAAGGCGGAGCAGCAGGCACCCCTCCCCGATGAAATCAGCCCGCAGGAGGCTGCCGCTATCCTGCAGATGTCCCGCCCCTCCGTCATGAGGCTGATTGAGAAGGGATTGCTGCATCCGCGCAAGGTTCACAGCCGGAACAAGCTATCCCGCACCGAGGTGCTGGCTTACCAACGGGCCCACACTAAAACTCAGAGGGAAGCACTCGACAGCATCGCTCAACTGACGGATGAGTACGACTTCTGAACGAGGGTAGTCCGAAGCTAGATGGAAGTCGCCGTCTTAGATGCCTGCATCCTGTTCCAAGGCAAGCTGACCGATCTCCTGCTCTGCCTCGCCGAGGCAAAAGCTTTCGAGCCGGTTTGGTCCGACGAAATTCATCTCGAATGGAAGAGGAACTTGGCCCTGAGCATGAGCATCCCGGTGGACAAGATTGATTATCGGCACGCGGAGATGGAGAGGGCCTTTCCGGCCGCCAATGTACCAGGCGACGCTTCTCTGACGGCCACCATCCAGGCGATGTGCAAAACCGCCGCGCAGCGCAAGGATGCCCACGTCGTCGCCAGCGCGGTCAACGCAGAAGCGGGCAGCATCGTGACCCACAACATCAAAGACTTTCATGGAACCGTGCTCGCGCACTACCGCCTGGCGAAGCACAGGCCGGATCCATTCTGCGCCGGTCTACTCGCCAGTCAGCAGGCGGAGGCCCTCGCGGGCCTCCGGGCACACCGTGCCAGCCTCAAGAGGACACCCATGAATGCCACGGAGTATGTCAATTATCTTGCGGGGCCCAAGTTCGGGATGGCGAAACTCTCCACGGCACTCCGGGATCACCTCGGTTCCATCTGAGACAAGGCGCCTGGTGCACTACTGACTGGCTATGACGCCCAGCAACATCCCTGACGTCTCCATCAAATAGGTCTCCGTCGCCGCCAGGAGCTCCAGGTGCTCGCCCCCGGCCTCTGCACGCGACAGGCCCGGCTGCACGATGAAGACGGCGAACTCCCGCTCGGCGCTGCGGATCATGCTCTCTAGCTTTCGCAGGGCGACCAAGTTGCCCCGCTCGAACCGGCTCGGGGCCGCCCACGCCAGGCGCTTGCCCTCGCGTGACAGAAGGTGGCGGAACAGTGCCTCGGCGTCGTCCCGCCAGCGGACGCACTTCTGCGCCTGGCCGCAGACCACGTAGAGGTCGTCCAGCCTCGCGCCCGGCTTCGCCCCTTCGGAGTACTTGCAGTGGTAGAGGTGCACGACGATGCAGTCGGGCGTGGCCCTGATGGCGACCACGTCGGCGGCCTCGCCCGCGTCGTCGTCATCGAAGACGATGTCGAACGCCTCGTTCCCCGTCTGCGCGAGCAGGTGCCGGATCACCTTGTGCTGCACCGCGTCGGGGCGCTTCTGCGCCTTCTGCGACTCCTTGCGGATGGCGGTGCCCGTCCAATCCCAGGCGGCGATGCGCTCGCGGGGGTACGGGATGCGCCCCGTCATGCCTTGCGGGAAGAACAGCTCATTATCGAGCAGCACGGCGCCGTTCGCGAAATGGACCCAGGGGGGATTGTCTGCCAGCCAGTCGCCGAGCGGCGTACGCCTGCCGCCGATGTTGATGTAGGCCGGTGGGCCGCCTGCGGGGAAGTAGCGGACGCCGTTTGCCCCGAACCGGAATTCGAAATCGGCGGATCTGGAGTCGTCGCCCCCTGCCGGAGGCGTGCTTGAGGCGACACAACCCGGCCCGATATGCGCCGCAACGATTGCAGCGTAGCTCCCGAAGCCCTTCAGCCCCGTCCCCGGCTTCCCACCCTCGGACATGGGAGCGGTAGGGCCGATTAGTAGCCATTTAGGTCCATGGCGCGGGTGAAAGGGCTCCCCTTACTGCCTCTCTCCCTTATCATGGGAGGCGAATGGATGCAGCTGGAGGCACGAAGATGGCACCGCGACAGAGATGGGCGTCCGACGCAGCTCGCCTTCTCAATGCCTACGAGGGCGCTGTGCAGAGCGGTAGCTTCTGGCTCATCGCCGAAGGTCTGGCAGATCCGAGCCGCGCGGAGATTCTGAAAAGAATCCGGGCGCCAAAGGCGAAGGAGCGGCTTGAGAACATCATCGCCGCGTTGGAAGCGGCAAAGGCTTCTGGGCAGCTCCTGCCGAAGGATCAGCCAACACCGCATCCGTTCTGGACCATGGACAATCTTCGCGGCGCCCTGAGTTGGTACGAGACGCCCGAAGGCCTCAGGCAGTTGGCGCACAGTGCGCTCGCCCGTGACACTCAGAGGCGACTGATGGCCTTCACGGAGCGGCTGCGATCAGATGGTGGCGATCATCGACCGAAGGGACGGTGCTCCGGCTCGGATGATGTCTCGGATAATTGCCGCTCGATGGCCGCATCGACTTCCTTGTCCGTGGCGTAGTATCCAATCCGCTGCGGAGCGCCCCCAGGAATGTACAGGAACAATACAAAGGCCGAGGGAACAGGAGGCTCAAGGCGATAAACGAGGAATGGCCACCGCGAGCTGTTGAGCAAGGTCTGCTTCTGAACGCTGCTCAGTTTTGCGTTACGGGTGTCATCGCCAGTGCCCTGCGATTTCATCGCCTGCAGATCTTTAAGAATAGCTTCCCTGACCTGGCGCCGAAGTTTCGAACGCTCCATTGCATTGAGGTGACCGGAGGCAGCACCGGATCCAGATCCGGATCCGCTTTCGGCCTCTCCGCCAGAACCACCGTTGCCAGACTTGCCCGTCGCCGAACCGTCCTCATCCGCCGCTTGCTTTGTGCCACGCGCTCGCGGATCTTCGTTACTCGCCAACTCAGTTCCCCTTCGATGGAGAGGCGAAGCATTATCAAGGGAAGGCATACCTGTCGACGTGACCAGGCTGCGACTGCTTAGGCTGACTTCCGCTTGCGGCCCTCGTGATCGTCAATGAAACCAGGGCAGAACCAGACGGCGGCGTCCCAGCTCAAACCCTGCAGGATCCGCCCACGACACCCTCGCGGCTTCCGCCGCCGCTCCCGGTGCCTGCCACTCGGAGGCACCCTTGCTAACCTTGGTCCAAACTGCGCCGAGCTCCGCGGACTGCGCCGCCGGGTCGGCAGGCAGGCGCCCGGGCCTGCAGACCAGAGCTTGCTCGAATCCTTCGTCACCCCTGGGCTTCCGGTCCAGCAGCAGGGTGGACCCGCCCCCCTCGATGTCGAGGGTGAAGCCGTCTGGCGCACCCCGGGCGTTCAGGCGGCGGGCAGCAACCGTGGCGGTCCGGGCCAGGTGCAGCAGCTGGCGGATGGGGTTCCCGGCGACCTGCTCGTCCAGGGCGTACTGGTGGGGCAACGTCAGCCTGTCGCCAATCTTCAGCTCAGCCATCGATGACCCCGCGCGCGACCGCGCCCGGGATGGGCCGCCAGCAGCCGAAATGACGCCAAAACCTATCCTTGTTTCCTAATCGGAATTGCGTCGCCTAAGGCTTGCGTCGGGCTACGTTGGGCGACGTCGAGCGTGTGGCGGTAGGATTAGGGGACTGTTCGCCCTCGCCTGCCGATCGACTGTAGGCGTGCTGTCCTTGTAGTGTGCGGCGCCATGCCGCTACCGCCACAGCCGCGCCTCCCGCCAGGCTACCTGTCGCCAGAGGGTGCGCCACGTCCACACAGCCTTGGCCTGACACCGTCCGCGGACGAAAGCCTCCAAAGCTACATCTTCCGTCTCGCCAATCGGCGGCGGACAGAGACGCCGAAAGCCCTGGGTGAGCGATTGGGCTTCAAGGGACTCGCGTCACGTGCGTCTCTCAACTCTGTCGAGAGGCTTGCCTTGGAGGCGTCGGTTCCCTTTGAATCCTTGCTGCCGCTCTGGCGCGGCGACCCGCACTCCCCCTTTGTCCTGTTCTGGAACCACGAGCTTCCCGGCAGCGCTTTGGACTTCGGGTTGCAAGAGGGGCGCAAGGTGTGCCCCGAGTGTCTGGCTGAACGCGGACGGCACCTAGCCGTCTGGGACCTGTCCTTTATCTCAGCATGCCCGGTCCACCGCAAAGCCCTCGTGGACAAGTGTCATGCGTGCGAGAACCCGATCAAGTGGAAAGGCAACGGTTTAGCATGGTGTGGCTGCCGAAAGGGCGGCGACCTGACGAAAGCCCCGGCGGCGCCGGTCACGCCTGAGCAGGCGAACGCCACGGCCTGCGTCCAGGGATTGTTGGGCGATCCTCAGTTCACCGAGGAGGGGACCGGCGTCCTGGCCCTGCCGCCGTTCCGTAACATGGCGCACGCCCAAGTTATCGAGTTCCTGGTCCGCCTTGGGCTCGACGCGGCCGCGACGCGCCCGCGGCGGTATTTCTTCGGCTTCGAGAACATGGGCGACGTCGAGGTGCCGCCGCATGAGGCGCTGGCCCGCTCTTTGGCAGCGGTCCGGAACTGGCCCGCGGGATTTCACGCCGAACTCGACAACATGCGGAGGCTCCATCTCACGGACGTCACCACGGCGACGCAAAAGGTGACCAAGGGCATCGTGCGCTGGGCGACGCCGCTGCCCAACGGTGGCGGGTGGGCGATCAAGCAGGCAGTGAAGGACTACAGGCGCGCGGCGCGAGAGTTGGACGCGCGGAGCCCTTGAGCCTTAGCTTGGATAAGGCACTCAGACACCGAGACTCAGGTTGCTCGCGGCACGCCATCGCGGCCTCCGGCGAGGCGGGGTAACTCCCGTATCTAGCCGCATAGTGGATGCTTCGGCTTCAGCTGCTCGCGTTCCTACCTCGTCCGGCACCACAACTTGCCGCGCGCGGCAGGCTTCGAAGAACTCACCATCGCCAAGCCATTAACACCCTGACATTGTTGGCAGATTTTCTGGTCTCGGGATTGGCGCACTCGGTGGCTCCGAGTCTGAAGAAAGCCGTGCGCCTGTCCGTGGAACGTGCAGAGGCGCACGCCGCAGATCAAAGGGTTACGGCGTGCGCAGTCCATCTAAGTGCGCGCCGTTATACTGAGCAGCGGCGCCCTCATCCGGCCGCGCCGGAGAGCCTGGCCAGATCCTCCCTGGCCAGATCCTCCATGGCCTGCTTCTCCGCCCGCTCCTTGCGCTCGCTGTAGCGGTCGGTGAGGTGGGCCGAGATGTCGCGGGTGAGCAGGGTGAACTTCACCAGTTCCTCCATGACGTCCACGACGCGGTCGTAGAGCGGCCCCGGCAGCATCCGGCCCGCCGCGTCGAACTGCTCATAGGCCTTGGGCACGGAAGACTGGTTGGGGATGGTGATCATCCGCATCCACCGCCCGAGCAGGCGCAGGGTGTTGACTGCGTTGAAGCTCTGGCTGCCGCCGGAGACCTGCATCACCGCCAGCGTCCTGCCCTGGGTCGGCCGGACGCCCCGGCTTTCCAGCGGCAGCCAGTCGATCTGGTTCTTCAGGACTCCCGTGACGGCACCATGCCGCTCCGGGCTGCACCAGACCTGGCCCTCGGACCAGAGGGAGAGTTCCCGCAGCTCCACCACCTTGGGATGGTCGGCGGGCACGCTGTCCACCACGGGCAGGTCGCGGGGATCGAAGACCCGCGTCTCGGCGCCGAAGCGGCGGAGGAGGCGCTCCGCCTCCAGCGTCAGGAAGCGGCTGTAGGACCGCTCGCGCAGCGAGCCGTAGAGCAGCAGGATGCGCGGCGGATGCCGGCTGGCGCCGGGAATGCCGAGCTTCCCACGGTCCGGCATCTCAACCTGGTCTTCGGAAAGGTTGGGCAATGAGAGGTCGAGGTCAGCGGGCATCAGGATCTTTCCGTCGTCAGGAAGTGCTGAATGGCATGGACGGTGCCGCGGGCGGACCGGGTGATGCCCGCCAGGGTCGCGGAGGCGGCGCCGGTCCAGTCGCCGTAGCCGAGCAGCCAGAGGCGTGGCTCACGCGTGGAGCGGCCGTTCTCGACGGCCACGCGCCCATCGGCCTCCAGCACGCCGAGCGGCGCCAGGTGGCCGAGATCCGGGCGGAAGCCCGTGCACCAGATGACGGCGTCCACGGGGCTTTGCGTCCCGTCCTGCCAGACCACCCCCTCCGGCACGAAACGGGCGAATGGCCGGACGGCGTGGAGCCTGTTCCGGTCCCGGGCCTCGCGGACCGGCGGCACCATGACGATGTCGCCCAGCCCGCCCCCGGGCGCGGCCGGCTCCCGGCCCTGCATCTGGGCATGCACCCGCTCGGTGGCCCGCGCGAACAGCACGCGGCCATCCACCTCATCCGGCAGGAAGCGGGGCGGCTCCAGCGTGACCCATGTCGTCTCGGCGACCCGGGAAAGCTCGGCCAGGATCTGCGCGCCCGAATTGCCGCCGCCCACCACCAGCACGCGCTGGCCCGCGAAGCCCTGCGGCGAGCGGTAGGCGGAGGAATGGATCTGCCTGCCCTCGAACAGCGCACCGCCGGGCCAGGGCGGGATGAAGGGCCGGCTGGCGCCGCCGGTCGCGCTGATGACGGCCCGGGCACGCCAGGTGCCACGGTCGGTCCGCACCGACAGGCCGCCCTCCATGCGCAGGACGCTTTCGGCGCGCACGGGCCGCCGGACGGGCAGGCCGTATCGCTGCTCGTAGCGGGCCAGGTAGTCCACGACATGGTCGCGGCCCGGATAGCCCCCCTCCGAGGGCGGCATGGGCCAGCCGGGCAGCGAACTCATCGCCGCGGGCGAGAACAGCCGCAGCGAATCCCATGCCCCGGGCCAGGCGCCGCCCGGCCGGTCATGGGCGTCCAGGATGGCGAAGGTAATGCCGCTCCGGCGCAGGAAGTATCCGGCGGCGAGCCCGGACTGCCCGCCGCCGATGACCACCACATCGTGCAGGGCGCCCTCGCTCATGGCGCGCCCACCACGGGCAGCCAGAGCGCCAGGGCGGCCAGCACCGCCAGGAGGACAGGCGGCGTGATGACGAGGCCGACCCTCATGTACTGCCCCCAGGTGATGGTGGTGCCCTTGCGCGCCAGCACGTGCAGCCACAGCAACGTCGCCAGGCTGCCGATGGGGGTGAATTTGGGGCCGAGGTCGCAGCCGATGACGTTGGCGTAGATCATCGCCTCGCGGATGGCGGGCGGGATGCCCTGCGCCTGCTCGATGGCCAGGGCGCCGACCAGCACGCCCGGCATGTTGTTCATCACCGAGGAGAGCAGCGCGGCGCCGAAGCCGGTGCCGATGGCCGCGGCCCAGAGGCCATGCCCGGCCAGCCATTCCAGCACCCCGGCCAGATGGCCGGTCAGCCCGGCGTTCCGCAGCCCGTAGACCACGAGGTACATGCCGAGCGAGAAGACGACGATCTGCCACGGCGCCTCGCCCACCACCCTGCGGATGGGGATGACGCCGCCCTGCCCGCCCCGGTGCCAGCGCCCGGCCAGCACCAGCAGGATGAGGGCCGCGGCGCCGGTCACCACGGCCACCGGCACGCCGAGCGGCGCCAGGACGAAATAGGCCAGCAGCAACAAAGCCAGCAGCGGGAAGGCGGCGCGGAAGACGAGGGCATCGCGGATGGCGGTGCGCGGCGCCTCCAGCTGCGCCAGCGGATAGCGCGCGGGGATCTGCCGCCCGTAATAGGCCCAGAGCACGGCGAGCGTCGCCGCCAGCGCCACCAGGTTCACCGGCACCATGACGGCGGCGTAGCGGTCGAAGCCGATGCCGAAGTAGTTGGCGGAGACGATGTTGACGAGGTTGGAGATCACCAGCGGCAGGCTGGTGGTGTCGGCCACGAAGCCGCAGGCGACGATGAAGGCCAGCGTGGCGCCCGCGGAGAAATTCAGCCGCAGCAGGATGGCCATGACGATGGGCGTCAGCAGCAGCGCCGCGCCGTCATTGGCGAAGAAGGCGGCGATGAGCGCGCCGAGGAGCACGATGAGCGGAAACAGCCGCCGCCCGCGGCCGGCGCCCCAGCGCGCCACGTGCAGCGCGGCCCACTGGAAGAAGCCCGCCTCGTCGAGCAGCAGCGAGATGATGATGAGCGCCACGAAGGTGAAGGTGGCGTCCCACACGATGCCCCAGACCACGGGCACATCGGCCCAGCCGATGACACCGGTCAGCAGCGCCAGCACGGCGCCGCCCATGGCGCTCCAGCCGATGCCGAGGCCGCGTGGCTGCCAGATGACCAGCACGAGGGTGAGGACAAAGATGGCGAGGGCCAGCATGGGGCATGTTCTCTCGGGCATTGCGCGGCGCCGGCCCATCCGCTGCCTTGGATGGCAGCGGCGCCGCGCGCCGCGTTTAGGGACGGAAAGGCGCGGGCGCCCGGCTCAGATCAGGCGGTGGCCCTGTGCGTCGACGACCTGTTCGCCATCCTCCTTGGCGAAGGCGCCCCGCTGCGGGTTCGGCAGGATGTCGAGCACCGCCTCGGACGGCCGGCAGAGCTTCACGCCCAGCGGCGTCACCACGATCGGCCGGTTGATGAGGATCGGGTGCGCCATCATGGCGTCGAGCAGATCGTCGTCGGTCAGCGAGGAATCGCCGAGGCCGAGTTCCGCATAGGGCGTGCCCTTCTGGCGCAGCACGTCGCGCACCGGGACGCCCATGCGCCGGATGAGGCCGGCCAGCGCCTCCCGCGTCGGCGGCGTCTTCAGATACTCGATGACCTCCGGCTCCTCGCCGCTGTTGCGGATGAGGGCCAGGGTGTTGCGGGACGTCCCGCAGGCCGGGTTGTGGTAGATGGTGACGGTCACGACGCCTTCCCTCTGGCTGTGTGCATCCCCAGCGCCGCCCCGCCTCCCGGCCTGCGCCAGAGGGCTGGACAAGGCCGCTGGCGGGGCGCCTCACGGGTCTTGCCGGGCATCCTCGTGCCCTCAGGCTGCGGAGGTCTTGCGAAGGCGGGTGGCCTGGGCCGCCGGCCCGCAGGCAGGGGCGCAGGCGGCTTCGCCACCGCAGCAATTCTCGGTCAGGTAGGCCACCAGCGCGTTCATGGATGCCGGTGCCATGGCGTAGAGGAGCTGGCGGCCGGCGCGGCGCTGCGTGACCAGCCCCGCCTGCAGGAGCTGCTGCAGGTGGAAGGTCAGTGTCGAGGACGGCGTGCCCAGCCGCTCGGCGATGACGCCGGCGGGCAATCCCTCGGGCCCCGCCTCCACAAGCAGGCGGTAGGCCGCGAGCCTATGCTCATGGGCCAGGGCACCCAGGGCCGCAACAGCCTGCTTCGGTTCCATGCCACCCCTCACCTTTCGATGAAATTCGAAATATCTCTGCCTGCGGCCGGAGTCAACGACATTTCGAGAATTATGGGAATCTAGCCCAACCCTGGACGGGGGGAACGCCTTTGTTTCTGCCGCGGATACTTCATCAACCTGGCGCTGCCCGTGCGCGTTAGAGCGGCGTATCCAGACTCGGAAGAAGGAACGCCATCATGACACGCAAGATCCTGCTCGCTGGCGCCGCCACGGCCTTCATGCTGGGCGGTGTCGTGTTGCCCGCCCAGGCGCAGAGCACCGGCCAGGCCCCGGCCGCCGCGCAGACGCGCATCGAGTCCGGCCAGACCCGCGCCAAGGCGATGCTCGACCGCGATGTCTACAGCTCGGACGATGTGGAGATCGGCGAGGTTGAGGACCTGATCCTCAACGCCCAGAACCAGGTCGTGCTCGCGGTCATCGAGGTCGAATCCCGCCTGGGCTTCACCGACAAGTATGTGGCCGTGCCGGTCTCCCAGCTGACGCCCGCCGCCAACAACCGCGACCGGATGACGCTCTCCATGACCCGCGACCAGGTCAAGGCGATGCAGGGCTTCCGCTACGAGGACTGATCTCCGGCCCGCGGATGCATGAAGGAAATGCCCGCCTCTCCGGCGGGCATTTTCTCTCGTGCCCTTGCCGTGGCGCACGGAACCGGAGAGGCGGCGGCCTTCAGCGCAGGGCGCCAGCCTCGGCCGTGGCATGGCCGCGCGGCGCCCACACCCAGGCCGGGCTGCTCAGGGCGGCGGGCACCGTCATCTCCGGCGCGCCGAAGCGGCTTTCCTCCGTCATCACGTCCCGCCCCAGGGCGCGCCCCAGCATGGCCATCAGCCGGCCCCCACTGGCGCCGGCGCCGGCCATTTCCAGCAGTTCCAGCCTTCCCTGCGGCAGCAGCGTGGCGCCCAGCGCCGCCAGCACCCAGCCGCGCTCCTCCGCCGTCTCCGGCTCCAGCACCACCGTACCCAGGGTGACGCGGCCGGCCCCGCCCGGCCCGACCAAGCGGATGCTCTCCAGCGGCGCCAGCTCGGCGGCGACCTCGGCCGCCTGCACCAGCCCGTCCCTCGCCATATCCAGCACCAGCACGGCCACGTCCTCGCCCGCGGCCGCCAGCAGCGCACCCCAGGCCGTCTGGCGCGGATCGAGCACCAGGAGGTGGCGCGGGGTGGCGGCATCGTGCGGCATGTCTCGGATCCTCAAACTCGGGCCACTCCAGAATGGCCCCGATCCGCCAAAGAATTCCTTGACGCAGAGCAGGTTTCTCCCGGCTTTCGCCTCTGCAGGCACCCTGGCAGATGCCGGCAAGGAGCGGCAGGGGCGGGCTTGCCCCCGCCCCCCGCAATGGGCATTCCGGCCGCACCATGCCCTTCTCCCGCCATGACTGACCTGGCCGAAGCCTTTCTGCTGGCGCTGCGGTTGATCGGCGGCGCCGACCCGGAGCTGACGCGCATCGTCGGCCTTTCCCTGCGCGTCTCGGGCAGCGCGGCGCTGTTCGCCTTCCTGCTCGGCCTGCCGCTGGCGGCGCTGCTCACCATCGGCCGCTTCCGCAGCCGTGGCATGATGCTGGTGCTGGCCAATGCGGCGCTCGGCCTGCCGCCGGTGGTGGTGGGCCTGGTCTGCTACCTGCTGCTCTCGCGCAGCGGGCTGCTCGGGCCGCTCGGCTGGCTGTTCCGCCCCCAGGCCATGGTGATGGCGCAGACCGTCCTGGCGTTGCCCATCGTCACGGCGCTGGCCCACCGCGCGCTGGCGCCGCAGTGGGAGGAGGTGCGCGACCCGCTGCGCATCGACGGCGCCGGCCCCTTCCGCTGCGGGCTGGAGCTGGTACGGATGGCGCGGCCGGCCCTGGCCACCGTGTTCCTCGCCGCCTTCGGCCGCGCCATCGCCGAGGTCGGCGCCATCCTGGTGGTGGGCGGCAACATCCGGGGCGAGACGCGCACCATGACCACCGCCATCGCGCTCGAAACCCAGAAGGGCGACCTGCCGCTGGCGCTCGCCCTTGGCTTCATCCTGCTGCTGGTCTGCCTCGGGGTCAGCGCCGCCACGCTGCTGCTCGACCGGCGGCGCTGAGCCCTTCCCCGCGGCCCGGCGGCGGCGCTACCCTCGGCGGCAATGGGGGAAGGCCGCCAGGCCCTGAGGAGAGACCACATCATGCATCGCCGCCTGTTCCTGGGCGCCGCCGCCGGCGCGCTCGCCCTGCCATCCGTGCTGCGGGCGCAGACCCTGCCCAAGATCACCATCGGCATGTCCGGCTGGACCGGCTTCGCGCCGCTGACCCTGGCCGAGCAGGCCGGGCTGTTCAAGGCCAACGGCATCGAGGTCGAGACGCGCTTCGTGCCGCAGCGCGAGCGCAACCTGGCGCTGGCCGCCGGCGCGCTGAACTGCGTCGTCACCACGGTCGACACCATGATCCTGTGGGGCAGCACCATGCCGCTGGTGCAGGTGCTGGTGCTCGACCGCTCGAAGGGCGGCGACGGCATCGCCGTGCGCCCCTCGGTCGGCGGCTGGGCGGGCCTCAAGGGCCGCACCATCGCCGTGGATGGGCCGGGCACCACGCCCTATTTCGTGCTGGCCTACATGCTGCGCGAGAACGGCATGACCATCAAGGACGTGCAGACCGCGACGCTGGCGCCGCAGCCCGCCGCCCAGGCCTTCGTCGCCGGCCAGTTCGACGGCTGCTCCACCTACGAGCCCTACCTCTCCCAGGTGCGGGCGATGGGGGAGGACAAGGGCCGCATCCTGGCCACCACCATCCAGCACCCCTGCGTGGTGGACACGCTGGCCTTCACCCCGGACTTCGTGGCGAAGAACCCCGAGGCGGTGAAGCGGGTGGTCAAGAGTTGGCACGACGCGCTGGCGATGATCGCGCGCGAGCCGGACAGGTCCTACGAGATCATGGGCAAGCGGGTGAACCAGAGCGCCGAGGCCTTCAAGGCCAGCGCGCAGTTCATCGAGTGGCAGGATGCGGCGAAGAACCGCGCCTATGTGGCCGATGGCCTGCCGCAGTTCATGACCAAGGCGCTGGAGGTGCAGAAGGAGGCCGGGGTGGTGCGCCAGTCCCCCGATCTCGGCAAGCTGCTGGACACCCGCTTCCTGGCCTGAGGGCCGGAAGGGCAGCAGGCCAGGGAAACACCAGTCAGGGAAACACCGGCCAGGGAGCATTGGCCGGGAAACACTGGCCGGGGGAGCACCCTCCCCCGGCCGCCTTTCTCAGAAGGCCATGCTCAGGCCGAAGCGGAAGCCCTCATAGCCGCGCTCGCCATCAATGTAGGTGGCGCTGAGGCGCACCGGCATGACGCGGCCCACCGTGGCCGTCACGCCGTATTCCTGCCAGTTGGAGACCGCCAGGTCGCTGCCCGTCATGCGGGTGTCGACGATGGAGGCGCCGATCGTGACGGGGCGGCCGGACACCTCGCCCACCGGCTTGGTCAGCGAGACGCCGTTGCGGAAGTACGGGTTGCTGAGGTCGTACTTGACGTCGTACTCGCCGACCTTCAGCGGCCGCGTCATGTAGTAGCCGAAGCCGTTGGCGACGCCGAGGGTCAGCTGGCCGGGCAGGCCGATGCGCAGGTCGCTGGTGATCGAGCCGCCCCACACCATGCCGACGGCGCCGATCTCCTCGGAGCCGGCCGCGCCCCAGCGGGCGGCGGGCGTCACCGCCCAGCGCAGCTCCGGCGTCGTCACCACCGGCAGCCGCACGCCGAGCGAGCCGGAGCCGATGTAGGACACGGCGCCGCCCGTCTCGGTGATGCTGAGCGGCAGGTTGAAGAACACCTCCGGCCCGTCCTGGCGGAAGGCGTAGGAGGCGGTCAGCGGCAGCTGGTAGACATTGGTGTCGAAGTCGCGCGTGCTCTGGCTGTTGAAGTTGACGCCAGCGCCGAAATGCCAGCCGGCGGCGCGCGGCGTCATGTCGCCGAGGTCGCCGGGCAGGCGGGTGGCGACGGCGTAGTCGGCCATCACGGACTGGCCGAGCAGCGAGCCCGGATTGCCCGCCACCGGATCGGCGGTGGTGGTGGAGACCACGGCCTTGGCGATTCGCTGCAGCTCCTCGGTCGCGCCCGGGGCGTCGCCCTTGGCGAAGCTTTCCAGCTCGCGGCGCGAGGCGGCGAGGGTGCCGGCATCGAAGGTGCGCTCCACGCCCGCGCCGGGAACGACGAGTCGGAGGGCGCTGCTACCGGGGGTGGAGACCACCTGGGCCGGCACGCCGCGCAGGTTCACCGTGGCGCTGACCGGCACACCGGGGCGGTAGTTCGGCGCGATGGCCTGGATGCCACCCGGGTCCAGCACGCTCAGCAGGTCGTCCAGGGTGCTGTAGCTGCGGCTGTAGCTCTGGCCGCCGACATTCAGGTCGAGGTTGAAATTGTCCGCGGCATGGCCGGCGCGGGGCGCGAGCAGGGCGCACAGGGCGGTGGTTGCGAGCAGCAGGGCGGAGAGATGGCTGGAGCGCATGAAGAGGGGACTGCCAATGATTGCGAGGCCGACACCACTACCCCAGATTGCGCCTGTCATCTTCCCGCAATTTAAATGGGCAGCACGAAATCGTGAGCATAGTGTTCTGCATGCCACAGCTTGAACTGGGCCAATGATGCCATTGCGGCCGGCCCGTCAATTGCATACCAGTTCTTCACCGCTGTGTTGACGCTGGATGAACGAGGCTCCGTGGAACCCCTGAAACCTGTTTCCGCCTCCGTCCGGGTCCTGCTCGGCATCGGCTTCTTCGCGCTGTTCATCGGCCTCTGGGCGCTGGTGACGCTGGGGGGCTATGTGCAGCCGCTCTTCCTGGCCTCGCCCGGGCGCGCGCTGGCCGCCGGCTGGTCCCTCTTCACCGAATACAACTTCCTCGGCGACATCGGCATGACGGTGTGGCGCGTGCTGGGCGGCTTCCTGGTGGCGGCCGCCTTCGCCGTGCCGCTCGGGCTGATGATGGGCGCCTACAAGCCGGTGGAGGCCTTCTTCGAGCCCTTCATCTCCTTCGCCCGCTACCTGCCCGCCTCCGCCTTCATCCCGCTGCTGATTCTCTGGGCCGGCGTGGGCGAGGCGCAGAAGCTCTCCGTCATCATCCTCGGCAGCGTCTTCCAGATCGTCATCATGGTCGCCGTCATCGCCGGCGCCACGCGGATCGACCTGGTGGAGGCGGCCTACACGCTGGGGGCGCGGCAGGGCGGCATCCTGCGGCGTGTCATCATCCCCGCCGCGGCGCCGCAGGTGATGGAGGCGCTGCGACTCGTGCTGGGCTGGGCCTGGACCTACGTCATCGTCGCCGAGCTGATCGGCGCGCAGAGCGGCATCGGCCACATGATCATGGACAGCCAGCGCCTGCTCGACACGGGGCAGATGATCTTCGGCATCGTCGTCATCGGCGTGATCGGGCTGGTGACGGACCTGCTGTTCAAGGCGCTCAACCGCCGCCTGTTCCGCTGGGCCTCGCTGTGAGCGGCGGCGCGCAGGCGATGCGGGGCCTTCCCATGGGTCTGTCCATCCGCGGCCTCACCCGCACCTTCCCCGGCCAGGGCCGCGCGGCGCCGACGCTGGCGCTGCAGCCCACCGACCTCGACGTGGCGCCGGGCGAGTTCGTCTCCATCCTCGGCCCCTCGGGCTGCGGCAAGTCCACCCTGCTGCGCATCGTGGCGGGGCTCGACCGGCCCACGGGCGGCCACGTGACGCTGAACGGGCGGCAGGTGACGCGCCCCGGGCCGGACCGCGGCATGGTGTTCCAGTCCTACACCCTGTTCCCCTGGCTGACGGTGCGGCAGAACATCGCGTTCGGCCTGCGCGAGCGCCGCCTGCCGGAGGCGCAGATCCGCGAGACCACGGAGAAATTCATCGCCCGCACCGGGCTACGCGGATTCGAGGAGCACTGGCCGCGCCAGCTCTCGGGCGGCATGCAGCAGCGCACGGCCCTCGCCCGCGCCCTGGCCAACGACCCCGAGATCCTGCTGCTCGACGAGCCCTTCGGCGCGCTCGACCACCAGACGCGCGAGTTGATGCAGGAGTTGCTGCTGGAGGTGTGGGGCGCCGACACGCCGGAGACCCGCAAGACCGTGCTGTTCGTTACCCACGACATCGATGAGGCGGTGTTCCTGGCCAACCGGGTGCTGGTGATGTCGGCCCGTCCGGGCCGGGTGAAGGCGGAGGTGCCGGTGCCCCTGCCCTACCCGCGCGACTGGACGGTGAAGACCACGCCGGATTTCGCCGCGCTGAAGGCCCGGCTGATGGCCGAGATCCGCGAGGAGGTGCGCAAGGCGGCGCTGGCCTGACCCCAAGGGAGTAGCCGCCGCTTCGCCGCGTCAGCCTTTCTTCTTCCGCCGCGCCGCCTCGCCCGTCACCGCCCCCTCGGCGGCCAGCGCCGCCAGCCGCGCCGGGAGGTTCTCCAGGATGGCGCCGCGATAGCCGGGCATGCGCTTCCAGGCCTTGCGCTCGGGCTTGGTCATGCCGCAGCCGAGGCACCATCCGGTGTCCTCGTCGAATTCGCAGACCTTGATGCAGGGGCGTTCCATGCTCCCGCAGATGGGAATGCCCGGCGGCGGCGCATCCCGCTCGGGCCGAATGCCAGACCGGCCCCTGGGCCATGCCCGGCCCGCCCGCCGCGGCCGGCCACATGCCGAGCGCTGGATGCCGGACGCCTGACGCTGGACGCCTGACGCTGGACGGTGGCGCGCCGCCTTGCCATCTGTGCGGCCATGCAGATTTCAGACACCATCCCCCGCGTCGCGCTGGTGACCGGCGGCGCCCGGCGGCTGGGGCGGGCCATTGCCCTGGCCCTGGCGGAGGCCGGGTTCGACATCGCCCTGCATTACCGGGGCAGCGCCGATGCGGCCGAGGCGACGGCGGCGGAGATCCGCGCCCTCGGCCGCCGCGCCCTCCCCTTGCAGGCCGCGCTGGAGCGCGAGGCGGAGGTGGCGGGGCTGCTGCCCGCCGCGCAGGCGGCGCTCGGCCCGGTGGGGGTGCTGGTGAACAACGCCGCCACCTTCGAGCGCGACGAATGGCACGACGCCACGCGCGAGAGCTGGGACCGGCATATCGAGCCCAACCTGCGCGCCCCCTTCGTGCTGGCCCAGGCCTTCGCCGCCGCCCTGCCGGAGCGGGCCGAGGGGCTGGTGCTGAACATGCTGGACCAGCGCGTCTGGTCCCTCACCCCGCATTTCGTCAGCTACAGCGTCTCCAAGGCCGGGCTGTGGGCGCTGACGCAGAGCCTCGCCTTGGCGCTGGCGCCGCGCATCCGGGTCAACGGCATCGGCCCTGGCCCCGCCATCCCGAGCCCGCGGCAGACGCCCGAGCATTTCGCCGCGCAATGCGCGGGCACCCCGCTCGGCCGCGGCACCAGCCCGGAGGAGGTGGCGCGTGCCGTGCTCGCCATCCTGTCCCTGCCGGCGATGACGGGGCAGATGATCGCCCTCGATGGCGGCCAGCACCTGCAATGGTCGCCCCAGAGGCCGCCCCAGAACGATGAGAGGGCCGCGCCATGAGCATCGCCCCCGATGCCACCCCCGATGCCACCCCGGACGCGGCCCCGGGCCTGCGGCGCGTCTTCATCCGCCGCCTCGGCGTTGCGGCGCGCCTTGGCGTCTATCCGGAGGAGGAGGCGGCGCCGCAGCGCGTGCTGATCGACATCGAGCTGCTGGTGACCGACGACGCCGCCCCCCATGGCGTGGGAGAGGACCGGCTGGAGCGGGTGGTGGATTACGAGGCGGTGGCAAACACCGCCCGCGGCCTGGCGCTGGCCGGCCACACCCGTCTGGCCGAGACGCTGGCCGAGCGCATCGCCTGCGCCGTGCTGGCGGGCGACGGCCGCATCCGGCTCGCCAGGGTCACGGTGGAGAAGCCGGACATCATCGCCGATGCGGAAGGCGTGGGCGTCACGGTGGAGCGGCGGCGCGGCTGAAGCCGTGCCCAGATGCTGGGCACTTCCTGCCTCGGTCCTCGTCCGAGAGGGCCGGACGGGGCGTGTCCGGCCCTCTCGCGGGTCTCGCGGGCCGCGCGAACACCGCGCCGCGGTATTCGCGGCTGTGCGGCATGACCGCCATGCGCGGCCGGCATGGTTTTCACATTGCCGTTCCGTACCGAGCTCTGCCCGCTTCTCAGGCACTTCGTGAAAATGCGTGTTACGACAAAGTTTCGCTCCAGGGAGAGCGGCGTAATCCACAGGCTTTTCCACCGCTGCGGTGGACAAGTTTCCGTGTCGCCATGCCGACAAAACAGAACACAAAGAGAATATATCACGCTTCCGTGATAATGGCCGTCTCTGCGGACGGGATTTCATCCACCGCCCAGCGCACCCCGCTGCTTGCGGCGCCGCGTCAATGGCATTCTGCCTCTTGACGGGCCGGAAGCTGCTGATTTTCATATAAATCATTTAAAAACAACAGTTTGACTTTTTGCCCAAACTCTAGGCATCGTCGTGTGAAGCGCAGATGACAGCCATTTCCCTGCATTCACCCCCTGTTCATCCACAGGGTTTTCCACAGCTTCTGTGGGCAAGTCCTCCGGCTCCTGCCCTTGAGCCGGCCCGCCCGACATGGTTGATCCGCCCCATGCAGAACACCGGCCCGGAAGAGCCAGCCGCCGACGCGCCAGACCCTCACAGGCCCGACCTTGGCGAGCCTGCTCCCGCAGAAGCGGCCACCGGGGGCGACGGCTCCGAGGCGCCCGTGCTGGAAGGCGTCGCGGTGATCGAGGCGGCGCTGGCCACCATGCCCTTCTCGCCCGGCGTCTACCGCATGCTCGATGCCAAGGGCGACGCGCTCTATGTCGGCAAGGCGCGCAGCCTGAAGAAGCGCGTGGTGGCCTACACCCAGCTTGCCCGCCTGCCGGAGCGGCTGCGCCGCATGGTGCACGGCACGCGGCGGATGGAGATCATCACCACCGGCAGCGAGGCCGAGGCCCTGCTGCTGGAGGCGAATCTCATCAAGCGGCTGCGGCCGCGCTTCAACATCGTCCTGCGGGACGACAAGTCCTACCCCTGGCTGGTGCTGACCGAGGACCACCCCTACCCGCAGATCGGCAAGCACCGGGGCGAGAAGCGCAAGGGCGCCAGCTACTGGGGCCCCTTCGCCAGCGCCTGGGCGGTGAACCAGACCATCACGGCGCTGGAGAAGGTGTTCCTGCTCCGCTCCTGCCGCGACACGGTGTTCGAGAGCCGCGACCGGCCCTGCCTGCTGCACCAGATCAAGCGCTGCTCGGCGCCCTGCGTCGGCCGCGTCAGCCCGGAGGAGTATGCCGGGCTGGTGCGCGACGCCAAACGCTTCCTCTCCGGCGAGACGCCCTCCATCCAGAAGCGGCTGGCGGCCGAGATGGAGCAGGCGGCCGAGGCGCTGGAGTTCGAGCGCGCCGCCGCCATCCGCGACCGTATCCGCGGCCTCACCCATGTGCAGGGGCAGAACGCCATCAACCTGGAGGGGGTAGGCGACGCCGACGTGGTGGCGCTGCACCAGATCGCCGGGCAGAGCTGCGTGCAGGTGTTCTTCTTCCGGGGCGGGCGGAACAACGGCAACCGCTCCTTCTTCCCCTCCCACCTGAAGGACGATGCCGAGCCGGAGGAGGTGCTCTCCGCCTTCCTCACCCAGCTCTATGACGACCTGCCGCCGCCGCCGCTGGTGCTGCTCTCCCATCCCCTGCCGGATGCCGGGCTGATCGCCGAGGCGCTGGCGCTGAAGGCGGGCCGCAAGGTGGAGCTGCACGCGCCGCAGCGCGGCGAGAAGCGGATGGCGGTGGACCACGCCAGCACCAATGCGCGCGAGGCGCTGGAGCGCCGCCTGGCCGAGGGCACGGCCCAGGCCGCGCTGCTGGAGGGCGTGGCCACGCTGTTCGACCTGCCGGAGACGCCGCGCCGCATCGAGATCTACGACAACAGCCACATCCAGGGCAGCCATGCCTATGGCGTGATGGTGGTGGCCGGGCCCGAAGGCTTCCTGAAGAACGCCTACCGCAAATACGCCATCCAGGGCGGCACCGGCCTGGCCGGCGCCGCGGCGCTGCGCCACGGCGCACCCCCGCCCCCGTCCCTGTCCCCGCTGCCGGCGCCGGACGCGGCGCCGGCCGATCCGCCGGGCGCACCCTTCCCGCCCGCCGCCGCGCCGGTCGAGGCGCCGGTCGA